>NZ_JBMDXT010000106.1:0-15892 GCF_048594475.1 Nakamurella sp.
CCGGAGCGGCGCCGCGGGGCTCGGATCGGACAGCGGGCGCCGTCAGCGAGCGCCCAGGGCGTGCTCGACGGCGAGCTGGTTCAGGTGCACGAACGCGTAGGAGTGCTCGGCGGCCTTGTCGGCGTCGTAGTCCTCGAAGGCCGACCGATCGGCCAGCAGGTCCTCGACGGTCTCCCCCGCGGCCAGGGTCGGGGCGGCCAGCTCCGCGATCCCGGACGCCTGCATCGCGGCCTGCACCTCGGGGTCGGCCCGGAACGCCAGGGCCCGCTCCTTCAGGATCAGATAGGTGTTGATGTTGGCCCGCGCGGAGGCCCAGACCCCGTCGAAACCCTCGGTGCGCGAGGGCTTGTAGTCGAAGTGCCGGGGCCCGTCGTAGGTCGGCCCGCCGTTCGGGAAGCCGTTCTCCAGCAGGTCGACGGTGAAGAACGCGGACAGCAGGTCGCCGTGCCCGAAGACGAGGTCCTGGTCGTACTTGATGGACCGCTGGCCGTTGAGGTCGATGTGGAACAGCTTGCCGTTCCAGAGCGCCTGGGCGATGCCGGCGGTGAAGTTCAGACCGGCCATCTGCTCGTGCCCGACCTCCGGGTTCAGGCCGACGATGTCACCGTTCTCCAGCTTGGCGATGAAGCCGAGCGCGTGGCCGATGGTGGGCAGGAAGATGTCGCCGCGGGGCTCGTTCGGCTTGGGCTCCAACGCGATCCGGATGTCGTAGCCCTTGCTCTTGATGTAGCCGGCCACGGTGTCGATACCCTCGGCGTAGCGATCGAGGGCGGCGTTGATGTCCTTGGACCCGTCGTACTCGGCCCCCTCCCGGCCACCCCACATCACGAACGTCTTGGCGCCGAGTTCGGCGGTCAGGTCGATGTTGCGCAGGACCTTGCGCAGCGCGAAGCGGCGCACCGACCGGTCGTTGGAGGTCAGCCCGCCGTCCTTGAACACCGGGTGGGTGAACAGGTTGGTGGTGACCATCTCGATCGTGATGTCGTGCTCGGCGCAGGCGTCGCGGAACGAGGTGAGGATCTTCGTCCGGGTCGCGTCGTCGGATCCGAAGGGCACCACGTCGTCGTCGTGGAAGGTCACGCCCCAGGCGCCGACCTCGGCCAGCTTGCCGATGGCCTCGACCGGATCCAGCGCCGGCCGGGTGGCATCGCCGAACGGATCACGGCCCTGCCAGGACACCGTCCACAGGCCGAACGAGAAACGATCCTCCGGGGTTGCCTGGCGCACCATCTGCTGACTCCTTCGTCGTGCGGTTTTGTTCTTTGAATGAACTTATAGGAGAGGGCCGCTAAGGTCAACCCCATGGCCCCCCGCTCGCCCGTCCCCCGCGGCGGTTCCGCGATCCGGCAGGCCAACCTGCGCGAGCACAACCTGAGCCTGGTCCTTCGTCTCATTGTCGAGGCTGCGGCGGCGCCGTCGCGAGCCGACATCGCGGCCACCACGGGACTGACCCGGGCGACCGTCAGTTCCCTGGTCGACGCCCTGATCGAGGCCGGCCTGGTCACCGAACTGCCGCCGGTGATGTCCCAGCGCGCGGGCCGGCCGGCGGTGCCCCTGGTGCCCGCGGCCGGCACGGTGGCGGCGGTGGGCATGGAGGTCAACGTCGACTACCTCGGGGTCCGGATGGTCGACCTGTCCGGCGCGGTGCTGGCCCAGGAGATCTGCGACGGTGACTTCCGGGGCAGTGATCCGGCCCGGGTGGTGCCCGCCCTGGCCGGCCTCTACCGCGCGGTGGTCGACACGGTCATCGGCGCGACCGACCGGCCGGCGCGGCTGGCCGGGACCGGGCTGGCGCTGCCCGGCCTGGTCGACCGGACCGCCGGACCGGTGCGCCTGGCCCCCAACCTGGGCTGGCGCGCCGTCGACGTCGCCGGCCTGTTCCGGGCCGCCGTCGATCCCGCCGGCCGGCCCTACGGACCGGCCACCCCCGGACGGCTCGACCGGCCCATCCTGCTCGACAACGAGGCGACGCTGGCCGCCCGGGCCGAGTGCGACGCCTTGCGCGGGCTCGGCGTGCGCACCTTCCTGTACCTGTCCGGCGAGGTCGGGGTCGGCGGCGCGCTGGTGCTCGACGGGGCCGTGTTCGGCGGCCGGCACGGCTGGAGCGGCGAGATCGGCCACACCGTCATCGATCCCGACGGACCGCAGTGCCGCTGCGGGGCCACCGGCTGCCTGGAGCAGTACGCGGGCAAGGACGCGTTGATGCGCGCCGCCGGGCTCGACCTGAGCCTGCCCATCGACCACCTGCAGCGGGCGGCCGCGGCCGGCGACCCGGCCGCGGTCACCTCCTTCGCCGTCGCCGCCCGGGCCCTGGGCACCGCGATCGCCAATGCGGTCAACCTGGTCGACGTGGAGACGGTGGTGCTCGGCGGGTTGTACGCGACCCTGGCCGGGGAGCTGGTGCCCGGCATCGAACGGGTGCTCGACCAGCGGGTGCTGGCCGCGCCGTGGTCGGCGATCCGGGTCCGGTCGGCCGTGGTGCGGGAGGCGGCCGCGATGACCGGCGCCGCCTCGGCCGTCCTCACCCAGGTCATCGACCATCCCAGCGAGTGGATGCCCCGGCCCTGAGCGCACCGCGCGTGCCCGCACCGGGCCGGTGATCCCTCGCCGGCCCGCGCCCCGGGGGTGGGTCCCGGCGTAGCGTCCGAGGCATGAGCACCACAGCCCGCACCCGCCCGACCGCCGGCGGCGGCGTCCCGGCCCGGCGGGCGTCGTGACCGACCAGCCCGGCACGGTGGCCGACCTGATCCGTACCGCGGCCGAGGCGGCGATCGAGTTCCGCCTGGGTCTGCCCGAGCGGCCGGTGGCGCCGCCGGCCGACCGCGCCGCCCTGCTGGCCGCGTTCGGCGGCCCGCTGCCGGACGGCCCGACCGCCCCCGACCGGGTGCTGGACGACCTGATCGCCGCGGCCGACCCCGGGCTGGTGGCCAGCGCCGGGCCGCGCTTCTTCGGGTTCGTCGTCGGTGGCTCGCTGCCGGCGGCGACCGCGGCCGACATGCTGGCCGTCGGCTGGGACCAGCTGGCCTTCAACGCCGTGTCCGCGCCGGCCGCGAGCGTGGCCGAGGAGGTGGCCGGCAGCTGGCTCACCGAGTTGCTCGGCCTGCCCGCCACGGCCTCCGTCGGATTCGGCACCGGGGCGCAGTCGGCCAACACGGTCGGCCTGGCCGCGGCCCGGCACCGGGTGCTGGCCCGCGCCGGCTGGGACGTCGCCCGGGACGGCCTGATCGGTGCCCCCCGCCTGCGGGTGGTCGCCTCGGCCGAACGGCACGCCACGGTCGACCGATCCCTGCGGCTGCTGGGGCTGGGCACCGGCAGCGTTGCGCAGGTGGCCGCCGGACCCCAGGGGGCCATCGACATCGACTCGCTCATCGAGGTTCTGGCCGCGGACCCGACGGCCCCGACCATCGTGGTGCTGCAGGCCGGCAACGTGAACACCGGCGCGTGCGACGACCTGCGGGCGGCGATCGGGGCGGCGCGGACCGTGGGGAACTGCTGGGTGCACGTGGACGGCGCGTTCGGCCTGTGGGCGGCCGCCTGCCCGCAGACCCGGCCGCTGGTGGACGGGATCGAGCTGGCCGACTCCTGGTGCACCGACGCGCACAAGTGGCTGAACGTGCCCTACGACTGCGGCCTGGTCGCCTGCGCCGACGCGCAGGCCCATCTGGCCGCCACCTCGTTCACCGCCGCCTACCTGGTCGGAGCGGGCACGACCGGTTCGTCCGCCGACCTGGTGCTCGAATCATCCCGACGGGCCCGCGGTTTCGCCGTCTGGGCGGCCCTGCGCGAGCTGGGTGGATCCGGTGTGGCCGACCTGGTGCGGCGCACCTGTGGCCTGGCCCGCCGGTTCGCCGACGGGCTGGCGGCCGGCGGGGTGGAGATCGCCAACGACGTCGTGCTGAACCAGGTGCTGGCCGGGTTCGGCACCGACGCGCGCACCGACGCGGTGATCGACGGCGTCCAGCGCGAGGGCACCTGCTGGCTGGGCGGCACCACCTGGCGGGGCCGGCGACTAATGCGGATCTCGGTGTCGAACTGGTCGACGACCGCGGACGACGTCGATCGGTCGGTGGCCGCGATCCTGCGCGTCGCCGCCGCCGCGTGAGCGGCGAGCCGGGGCTGAACCGGCAGATCCTGCGGCTGGCCGTCCCGGCCCTGGGCGCGCTGCTGGCCGAGCCGATCTTCCTGCTCGTCGACGCGGCGATCGTCGGCCACCTGGGCGTCGCCGAACTGGCCGGGGTGGGCATCGCCTCGGTCATCCTCGGCACCCTGGTGGGGCTGTCGGTGTTCCTCGCCTACGGCACCACCGCGCAGGTGTCCCGGGCCCTGGGGGCCGGGCGGCCGGCCGACGCCCTCACCTTCGGCGTGGCCGGTCTCTACCTCGCGGTGATCATCGGGGTCGCGGTGCTGGCGGTCGGCTGGCCGCTGGCGCCCCCGCTGATCGACGCGTTCGGCGGCACACCCGACGTCGCCGGGTACGGCGTCACCTTCCTGCGCTGGTCCCTGCTCGGGCTGCCGGCCATGCTCGCCGTGCTCGCCACCACCGGGGTGCTGCGCGGTCTGCAGGACACCCGCACCCCGCTGGTCGTCGCGGTTGCCGGGGCGGTGTTGAACACCGGCCTGAACCTGCTGCTGGTGTACGGGATCGGGCTCGGCGTCGCCGGTTCGGCGATCGGCACGGCGCTGACCCAGACCGGGATGGCGGCCGCGCTGATCGTCATCGTCGCCCGGGGCGCCCGCCGGCTGGGGGTGCCGCTGACCCCGCACGCCGGGCACATCCGCGGGGCCGGGCGGGCCGGGGTCCCGCTGTTCGTCCGGACGCTGACCCTGCGCGCGGCGATCATCGTCACCACGGTCGTCGCGACCCGGCAGGGGGTCGCCGCGCTGGCCGCCCAGCAGGTGGTGATGTCCATCTGGAACTTCCTGGCCCTGGGGCTGGACGCGCTGGCCATCGCGGCGCAGGCGCTGACCGGCAAGGCCCTGGGCGAGGGCGACGGGCGGGCCGCCCGGCGGTTCACCGGGATCATGCTGCGCTGGGGCGTCTGGGTGGGTGTCGGCATCGGCGTGGTCGTCCTGCTGATCCACGCGTTCGCCGGGGCCGCCTTCTCGCCCGACCCGGTCGTGCGGGACGCGGTCGGCGCCGCGCTGATCGTGGTGGCCGTCTCGCAGCCGCTGTGCGGCTGGGTCTTCGTGCTGGACGGGGTGTTGATCGGGGCCGGCGACGGCGCCTACCTGGCCCGGGCGGGCGTGCTCACCTTCGTCGCCTACCTGCCCGCGGCGGCCGCGGTGGCCGTCTGGGCGCCCGGTGGCAGCGCCGGCCTGATCTGGCTCTGGGTGGCGTTCTCGGGTGTGTTCATGGGCGCGCGGGCGGTGACCCTGGGCCTGCGCTATCGCGGCGACCGGTGGCTGGTGACCGGGGCGGTGCGGTAGATGTGGTGCGTCCGACGTCGGTGATCCGATCGGGGTCCGGACCGCGACAGGGGTGGCATGCTGCAGGTGTCGGACGTCGAGCTGCTGGCCCTGGTGGCCAGGGGCGAGGAGGCCGCGCTGCGGGAACTGGTCGAGCGCCATTCGGCCTGGCTGCTGCTGCGGCTGCGCCGCCGGACGCCCGACGAGGACCTGGCCCACGACGCCCTGCACGACACGTTCGTGGCCGTCTGGCGCAAGCCCGGCGCGTTCCGCGGGGACGGCGACGTCGGTGCCTGGCTGTGGGGCATCGCGATCCGTCAGCTGATCAGCCGGATCCGGAAGAAGGCGCCGCCGTCGCCCGCCGGCGCGGAGGTGATCGCCGCGCACAGCCCACTGGTGGCCAGCGCCGAGGACGAACTGCTGGTGGCGGTCGCCCACGGCCACGTCGGGGACGCGCTCCGGACGCTGTCACCGGAACTGGTGCAGGTGCTGCAGGCGACGGTGCTGGACGGCCTCTCCACCCGCGAGGCGGCCGTCCTGCTGGGCATCCCGCAGGGCACCGTGAAGAGCCGGATGCGGATCGCCAAGGCCAGGTTGCGGGAGCACCTGGTGCCGTTGGAAGGGTGGTGACCATGTCGACGCAGTGGCATGTCCCGGCCGCGACCTGGCAGGCCTACGCCGCCGGACGCCTCGAGCCGGCCGCCGCGACGAGCGTCGAGGCGCACGTCGTCGGCTGCCCGCGCTGCCGGGCGGCGGCCCGGTCCGCCGTCGACACCGCGTCGGTGTGGGCCGGGGTGCAGGCCACCGTGACCCGCCCCCGGGTGCCGTGGGTGTTGCGCGTCCTGCGCCGTCTCGGGTTGCCCGACGACGTGGCCGTCCTGCTCGGCGCGGGTGAGAGTGTGCTGGTGCTGGGGGTCACGGTGGTGGCGGCCGCGCTGACCTGCGCACTGTCGGCCGGGTTGACCCCGTGGCGACCCGACGCGGTCTTCCTGGCCCTGGCCCCGCTGGTGCCGGCGCTCGCGGTGGTCGCGGCGTTCGACGCCACGCACTGCCTGCGCGAGGTGAGCGCGCCGACTCCCTACTCCCGGTTCCGGCTGGCCCTGCTACGGACGGCCGCCGGCCTCGGGCTCGCCATCCCGGCGACCTTCCTGATCGGCCTGCTCGTCCCCGGGCTCAGCGGGCTGATGGTCGCCTGGCTGCTGCCCTCGCTGGGCCTGACCCTGGCCGGGCTGGTGCTGTTGACGTGGTGGGCGCCGCCCGCGGTCGGCGGGGTGCTCGCCCTGGTGTGGATCACCGTCGCGCTCGCCCTCGGCCGGGCCGACCGGGTGGACGTGCTGGTCTCCCCCGCCGCCCAGGCCGGTTTCCTGGGCGCCGCGGTGGTCCTGGCCGCGGTGTTCGCCGTCCGGATCACGACCCGCACGAGCGGAGCCGACTGATGGGACCGACCCGCCTGCAGGACGTGTCCAAGCGATACGGGACGACGATCGCGCTGCATCCGACGACGGTGACGCTCGGACCGGGCGTCGTGGGTCTGCTGGGTCCCAACGGTGCCGGCAAGACCACCATGCTGCGCCTGCTGTCCAGCGCGGTGGCGCCGACGAGCGGCCGGATCGTGGTCGCCGGGCACGACATCACCGGCGGCCACGGCGAGCGGGTCGAGGCCCGCCGGCACATCGGCTACCTGCCCCAGGAGGTGGTCTTCCCGCGCGGGATGACCGCCCTGGGGTTCCTGGACTACATCGCGGTGCTCAAGGAATGGAAGCGCACCGACGAGCGGCACCGCGAGATCCGCCGGGTGCTCGACCTCGTCCGGCTGGGCGACCTGGGCACCCGGAAGGTGGCCAGGCTGTCCGGCGGCCAGCGCCGCCGGTTGGCGATCGCCCAGGCGCTGATCGGCGCCCCGGACCTGCTCGTCCTCGACGAACCGACCACCGGCCTCGACCCCGAACAACGGGCCGCGCTGCGCGGGCTGCTCGGCGGGCACGCCGGCACCGTGCTGCTGTCAACCCACCAGACCGAGGACGTCTCGGCGCTATGCGATCGGGTCCTGGTGCTCGACGGGGGCCGGGTGCGGTTCGACGGGTCGGTCCCCGGCCTGCTGGCGACGGCGGACGGACAGGTCCACCTCGGGCCGGCGGCCGCCACCGGTGCGGTGCAGACCTGGCGGACCGGGACCGGACTGATCCGGTCCGTCGGCGGCGTCCCGGGCCCCGGGAGCCGGACGGTCGACCCCTCCGTCGAGGACGCCTACCTGCTCCTGCGGGCCGCTCCCGTCGGCGGGCACGAGGTGCCGTCGTGACCCCGACCGCCGCCGGGTCGACCCTGGGCCAGTTGGCCCGCCAGGAGATCCGGCGCTACGCCGGCCACCGCCTGTTCTGGTTCGGGACCGCCCTGACCCTGGTGATCGCCGGGTTCGGCGCCGCCGGGCAGTCCGACGAGCGGGGTCGGACGGCGCTGGACGGGCTCGGGCCGGCGTTCACCCTGGGCGTCCTGGGCATCGTGATCATGGCCGGCCTGGTCCGGGACTCCGATCGGGCGGCGGCCGCCGCCGGCACCGTCGTCGTCGCCGAGCGCACCCGGACGCTGGCCCTCGCCGCCGCCGTGGTCGTCCCGCTGGCCGTTGCGCTGATCTGGTTCGTCGCCGCGGCCTACGGCTACCTGGCCTACGAGCGGTCGGCCGACTCCACCTTCGACGCCACCCCGGACGCCTTCGTGCTCGCCGTCCTGTTCTCCCAGGGGGTCGTCGCGTCGATCGGCGGACCCGTGCTCGGCCTGGTCGTGGGCCGGTGGTTCCGCCGCCGCTGGGCGGCGCCGATCGTCGCGGTGGTGGCCGTCCTGCTCACGGTCGTCCTCAACGGCGACCAGGCCTGGAACGCCGGGTGGCGGGAGGTGTGGATCTGGACGCACTTCCACGGACCGTTCGGGCTGCCCGGGGCGGACGATCCGATGCGCTGGACGGTGCTGCCCGGCTCGGTGTTCTGGTACGTCGGGTACCAGCTCGCGCTGTGCGCGCTGGGCGTCGTGATCGCCGTCCTGCACGACCGGGAGAGCGAGCGGGCGGTTCCGGTCCGAGCGGCCGTCGGCCTGACGGTGCTCGCCGTGGTGCTGAGCGGGCTGGCGATCACCGGTGGTGAGCCGGCCACACTGCCCAACCCCATCCCCTCGCCGGACGCCGGCGGCTGACCATGCTGCGGCACGCGGCCGTCGCCGTGCCGTGGGCCCGGGTCGGACTCGTCGCGGGCCTGGTCGTCACGCTGATGGAGATCGTCGCCCGGCGCCCCGCCGCGACCTGGCCGCTCGAGGTCGCCGCCGTCGGGCTGCTCGCCGCGGCCGCCGCCTGGTGCTTCGACGAGCCCGCGGCGGCCGTGGTCGACCCGGCCCCGCGGACGCCGGCATGGCGCACGGCCGCCCGCTGCCTCGGCCTGGTCCCGCTGCTGGCGGCCTGGACGTGGTCGATCGCCCGGGGCTGGGACGGCTTCTTCGACCGGCCGGCGCAGGTCGCCGCCCAGGGGTTCGGGGCGGTGCTCGTCGCGACGGCCTGGACCGTGGCGCGTCGGGCGGCCGGCGCGGCCGAGCCCGGCGCCCGGCTCGCGCCCGTGGCGGTGGCCTTCGCGCTGTGCTGGCCGGCCACCGGCCGGCTGGCCGATCGGGTGCCGATCTTCCCGTTCCCGGCCCATTCGGCCGCGTCGTGGGACACCAGCCGGTGGCTGTGGTGCGCGGCGGCGGCCGCCGCGGCCGTCGTCGCCGCGATCACCCTGACCGATCGCTTCCCGGGCGTGATCCGAAGGCGCCGCTGATCACGACAGAGGGGGTGGAAACCGCAACCCGCGCAAAGGAGTTCACCATGCCCGGCACCCCGCCCCGTCGCCGTCCGATCAATCGCCCCACCGCCGTCGTCGCCACCGCCGTCCTCCTGGCCGCCGGGCTGACCGCCTGCTCCGGGCAGTCCGCCTCCACCGCACCCGGTACCTCCGCGTCCGGCGCCCCGGCCAGCACCTCCACGGCGGCCGCGGCCGGCTCGCTCACGGCGGGCGGCTCGGCCGGGGCGGCCGGGAATCTTGCCCTGCCGACCATCGCCGAGAGCGAGTTCCAGACCCGGGCGGCCGCGTTGTGCACCGCCAACTCCGAGGCCGTCCGGGGGACGTTCATGGCCATGAGCAAGCCGCCGACGCCCGAGCAGATGCAGCAGGCCTTCGACACGCTCGTCGCCGAGTCCTACAAGATCTCGGACGACCTGGCCGCCCTGGGGGCGCCGGCCGAGCGACAGGAGGCGCTGGCCGCGGTCATCCAGGCCAACGACCGGATCACCGCGTCGGTGCAGGCGGCCGGGCCCGATGCGTTCTTCGGCGACCAGGGCGACGCCTACGCCGAGCTGTACCCGCTGATGGAGCGCCTCCAGGTGCCGGCCTGCCTGCCCCAGGAGAGCTAGGACCGCGCACTACCCTGCTGGCATGCCCGAACCCGCCGTCCTGATCCTGGGCGGCACCGGCGAGGCCCGTTCCCTGGCGCGGGGTCTGGCCGAGGTGGGGGTGCCCGCCGTCTCCTCGCTCGCCGGCCGGGTCCGCGACCCGGCGCTGCCGGTCGGTGCCGTCCGGATCGGGGGGTTCGGCGGGCCGGCGGGACTCGCCGAGTACCTGCGCGCGGAGCGGATCCGGGCGGTCGTGGACGCCACCCATCCCTTCGCGACCGGCATCTCGGCGTCCGCGGCGACGGCATGCGCCGCCACCGGGACCCCGCTGCTCCGGCTGGCCCGACCCGGCTGGGCCGACCACCCGCTGGCCGGGAGCTGGCAGTGGGTGGACGGGCCGGCGCAGGCGGTCCGGGCCGCGGCCGGCCGGCGGGTCCTGCTGACCACCGGCCGCCGCACGTTGAGCGAGTTCACCGCATTGGAAGCACCTTTCGTGCTCGTCCGGCTGGTCGACCCGGTCACCGAACCGCTGCCGCCGCACTGGCGGGTGCTCACCTCTCGGGGTCCGTACACGGTGAGCGGCGAGCGGGCGCTCTTGCACGAGCACCGGATCGCCACGCTGGTCACCAAGGATTCGGGCGGGGCGATGACCGAGCCGAAACTGCTGGCCGCCGCCGAGGCGGGGGTCCCGGTGATCGTGCTGCGCCGGCCGGCCTCCACGCCCGGGGTGCCGGCCGTTCCCGCCGTCGCGGCCGCCGTGACCTGGGTGCGGGAGACGCTCGGCCCCCTCAGGTGAGGTCGGGGTCACGGGCGGCGGCCACCGCGCCGGTCGTGCCGGCATCGAGGGCGCGGAAACGACCGGGGTGCGTTCGGAGGACGGGGCTCACTGGGCGGGACGACGGCGCCGGCGCGGGTCGCATCCTCGCGGTCCCGGCCGCACCGGACCCGCCGACCGGGTCGCCGGCCGGCCATCCGGAGGGATCCCTCGTGCCGGCCCCTGTCGTTGCCGGCGGCCCGGTGACGCGGTCGTCAGGGGACGGGCAGGTTCGGCCCTCCGGCCCCGGACCCGCCGAATCTGCCCGCCGCCGCGGCCACCGCTAGGACCAGCGCACCCACCCCGACCAGGGCGGACAATCGCGTCGCCCGGGCGATGTCGGCCGCGCCCGGGGGCGGCCCGTCGCCCAGCGTGCCGCGGTCCTCGACCTCGTCGCCGTAGGTGTTGACGCCCCCGAGGGTCCGGCCCAGGGCCCCGGCGAAGGCCGCCTCGACCGGCCCGGCGTTGGGGCTGGGGTGGGCGCCGGCATCCCGCAGGACCGCTCGCCACGCTCCGCGTGGTGTGCCGCCGACAAGCGGGGCGAGGACCGCGGTGAGCCCGGCGGCCAGCCGCGCCGGCACGAGATTGGCCAGGTCGTCCAGCCGGGCCGCCGCCCAGCCGAACCGCCGGTAGCGCGGGGAGCGGTGGCCGATCATCGCGTCCAGGGTGTTGACCGCCCGGTAGGCGAGCAGCCCGGGCACCCCGGCGACCGATCCCCAGACCAGCGGGGCCACGACCGCGTCGGAGGTGTTCTCGGCGACGGATTCGACGCAGGCGCGGGCGATCCCGGCCTCGTCGAGCGTCGCCGGGTCCCGACCGACGAGGTGGGTGATCCGCCGCCGCGCACCGGGCAGATCGTGAGCGTCCAGCAGCGCGCCGACCGCGGCGGCCTCCCGACCCAGCGACCGGCCGCCGAGCACCGCCCAGGTCGCCGCCGCGGTGACCAGGGTCCGGGCCACCGGCCGGGTCCGGGTGAGGCGGTCGGCGGCGATGCCCAGGCCGGTCGCCGCGCCGACCAGGACGGCGGTGTGGACCGCGCCGGCGACCCGGTCGTCGCGATAGCTGCGCCGCTCCAGCGCGGCCGCGGTGCGGCCGAACCCGGCCACCGGATGCCATCGCCGCGGATCTCCCAGCAAGTGGTCGGCCAGATATCCCACGGCCAGCCCGGCCGCCCGCACCCAGGGGGCCGTGCTGTCGCCTGCCATCGCCCGCTCGCCCCTCTCCCGTTCTGCCCGCCCCTCACGGCGATCATGGCGAACTCTGCCCGGCCGTCCCGCGACACGCCGAGACCCCCGAAGGAAGCCGGGATCGTGCACGAGCCTGGGCGGTCCACCGGCTCGGACCCGGGCGGGATCAGTGGGGTGTCACCAGCCCATGCTCGTAGGCGAAGACGATGGCCTGGGCCCGATCGCGCAGCGCAAGCTTGGCCAGCAGCCGGGCGACGTGCGACTTGACGGTGGCCTCGCTCACCACCAGCGCCGCAGCGATCTCCGCGTTCGACAACCCGCGGGCGAGCAGCAACAGCACCTCACGCTCCCGCTCGGTCAACCGGCGGAGGTCGGCGGGGGGCTGCGGGCGCTCCGGTGCGCGCGAGAACTCCTCGATCACCCGCAGCGTGACCGCCGGGTCGAGCAGCGCCCCGCCGGCGGCGATCAGCCGGATGGCCCTGACCAGCTCCTCCGGCGGCGCGTTCTTGAGCAGGAAGCCGCTGGCCCCGGCCCGCAGCGCGTCATAGACATAGCTGTCGACGTCGAACGTCGTCAGCACGAGAACCCGGGTGGGTGGCGGGGTCTGACCGGCCAACTGCCGGGTGGCGGCGATCCCGTCGAGGCCGGGCATCCGCACATCCATCAGGGTGACGTCGGGGCGCAGCCGCCGGGCGGACCGGACCGTGTCGTTCCCGTTGCCGGCCTCACCGACCACCTCGATGTCCGGCTCGGCGGACAGGATGAGCCGGAAGCCGGTGCGGACGAGGTGCTGGTCGTCGGCCAGCAGGACGCGGATGCTCACCGGGCCGCCACCCGCTCCAGCGGGATCCCGGCGTCCACCCGGAACCCGCGGCCGGCCGGATTCGCCTCGACCGAGCCGGCCGCGCCGCCCGGGGCCGCCGGTCCGGCGGTCAGGGTGCCCCCGATCTCGGTGAGTCGCTCCCGCATGCCGGCGATTCCGTGGCCCGGGTGGCCTGGCCCGCCCTGGCCGGGGCGGATCCCGACACCGTCGTCCACGATCTCGAGTCGGAGCCGGTCCTGCTCGACGCCGACCCGGATCGTCACCGTCGACGCGTCCGCGTGCCGCAGGATATTGGTGACGGCCTCCTGCATGACCCGCAGGCCCGCGGTGGCTCCGACGCCCACCAGCGGCTCCGGCAGGTCGCCGATCTCCAGGTCGACCCGGAGTCCGGCGGCCCGCAACGGTTCGACGGCACGGTCGAGGGTCGACGCCGTCAGGGCCGGCGCGCCGCGGGTCTCGCGGACGTCGGTCAGCACCTGCCGGATCTCGGCCAGCGCCTCCCGGCCGGTCCGCTCGACCACGACGAGGGCGGCCAGGGCCTGAGCCTGGTCCGGCCGCAGCAACCGGCGCGCGCCCCCGGCGTGCAGCGTCATGACACTGATGCTGTGCGCGACGATGTCGTGCACGTCCCGGGCGATGCGCAGCCGCTCACGGGCGACCGCGGCGGCGGCGCGCTCCTGCGAGAGCTGCCGCTGCAACCGGGCGACCGCGAATCCCCGCCCTACCAGCCACGCAAGAACCACCAGCAAGGACGCGTACAGCAGATCACCGACGAGCGAGAGCGACTCCTGGATCGGCCGGTCGTGGGCGATCAGCACCGCGAGCGCGATCAGGCCGATGGCGCAGCCGAGCGCCACGAGCGGTCGGGTGGCGAGGTAGCCGGCAGTGCCGATGGCCAGGAACGCAGCCAGCAACGGTGCGAACGCGGTGTTCGCGTCTACCCCCAGGGCCGCCTGGACCGTCATCGCTCCGCAGCTCACGAGCACCGCCCACAGCGGGAAGCTGCGCCGGACGGCCACCGCGGCCGTGCCCACCGCGACCGCCATCGCGACCGGGATCCGCGGTCCGCCCTGGACCAACCCGGACCAGACCTCCACCTGTCCGACGGCGGTCAGCCCGAGCGCCAGTCCGGCGTCGAGGAATCGGTCCAGCCGCCGCCGTTCCATCGGCCGATGGTAGGTGGTCGGTCGCGTATCCGGATCATCCTTTGTGTTGATCCGTCGGCCCCGGACGGTGCGCCGAAGGGACGAGAGCCGTTCGCTCGCGGGACCGATGACGGGAGCGGCCAGGCGCCGGACCGTTGTCGACCAGGCGGCCCGACCGTGGGCCGGCCGGCATCAAGGAGGCGCCATGAACCCCGATTCGAGAAACTGTCCACCGTCGCCGGGGAAGGTTCCACCTGCTCGCCGGATCCGCCGGGTCGTCACCGGCCTGAGCCTGCTCGGCTTCGGCGCGTTGCTCGTCCCCCAGGCACTCGTCGACCCGTCGGGACCGGGCTTCCACGACGCGGCCGTGCACCATCCCGACGCGCTGCTGATCTCCGGCCTGCTGTTGCTGGCCTCCGCCCTGCTGACCTTCCCGGCGATCGGCGGCATCCTGCACGAAGCCCGGGACCGCGGTGCCCTGATGGCCGACATCGCCGCGTTATTCGCCGGTCTCGGCGCGCTCGGGCACGCCGCGATCGGCGCGATCACTCTGGTCCTGCGGGCGCTGGCCGGCGGTGATCCGGCGCAGATGCGGGCCGTCGAAGAGCGGTTCATCGCCGATGTTCCGGTCGGAGTGGTCGGCCTGGTGCTGCTGACGTCGTTCGGCATCGGCATCGCGCTCCTGGCCTGGGCGGCCTGGCGCGCCGGGATCCTGGGGCTCTGGGGTCCCGTCGTGGTCACCGGCGTGGTCGTCGCCCACACCGTGCTGCCCGGTGACCTGCCGCCGGCCGTACCGGCCCTCGCCCTCGGACTGGTCACCACCGTCTTCGGGTGGCTCGGCGTCCGGGTCGTTCGGCTGAGCGACGGCGCCTGGGACGGCCCCCCGAGCGGGTCCGCGCCGGCCACCAGCCGGGGAGCGGCTACCGTCCAACCGTGACCGTCGCCCGCCGCACCCTGATCACCGGCGGGGTGCGGTCGGGCAAGTCGCGGCTGGCCGAACAGATGCTGGCGGACGCGCCGGTGGTCACCTACGTCGCGCCCGGTCCGGCGCCGGACCGGGCCACCGACCCGGAGTGGGCGGACCGGATCGACGCCCACCGGGCGCGCCGCCCGGAGCACTGGCGCACCGTCGAAACCACCGACCTGGCCGCCGCTCTCGCGGTGGCCGAGGGTGCCGTGCTGATCGACTGCCTGGGCACGTGGGTCGCCGCGGTGGTGGACGGGCTGGGCACCTGGGACGAGCGGTTGGCCACCTGGGAGGACCGGTTCGAGCCGGTGCTGGCCGCGGTCGAGACGGCCTGGCGGGCCGCCCCCGGTCCGGTGATCGCGGTGACCAACGAGGTCGGCTGGTCGGTGGTGCCCGAGCACCGTTCCGGCCGCACCTTCCGCGATCTGCTCGGCCGGGTGAACCAGCGGATCGCGGCGGCCAGCGACGACGTGCTGCTGGTGGTGGCCGGCCGGGTGCTGCGGCTGTAGGTCGGGGTGGGCCACCGCCGGAGGCCCCAGGTCGCTCAAGGACCGGATCGCCCTGGCCACCCGGTCCTTGAGCGAGATCTGAGTCGCGGCGAAGTCCGCCTGCCTACCGTCCGGCGATGACGGCCGACGAACCGCCCGGGAATCTCCCCGGACGAACGCGGCCGCGCGACCCGAGGAGGACTGTCGTGCGCACTCACGAACAGGCAGATCGTGCCGGCTGTCGGAGACCCGTTCCACTCCGAACGGCGGGACCGGGTCCGGCCGGCCGCAGAGCTGTCCGGACGGTGACCATGCTGATCGCCTTCCTGGTGTCGATCGTGGCCAGCACGGTGCTCGCTCAGCCGTCGGCCGCGGCCGTCGTCAACGGCGGAACCGTCAAGGTCGGGACCCCGGTGACCGGGAAGGTGGCGGTGGCCGGGCAGGACATCCAGTACTCCTTCGCCGCCACCCAGGGCCAACACCTGACCTTCAACATCACCGCCACCAGCTGGCAACCAGGCACCGCCTACCTGCACTTCTACAACCCCACCGGCGGCCGCCAGTACTACTGCCAGCTCGCCTCCACCGCCCGCTCCTGCGACTTCACCCCCACCGCCACCGGCACCTGGACCATCCGACTCGACCCCACCGGCG
>NZ_JBMDXT010000107.1:0-13087 GCF_048594475.1 Nakamurella sp.
GCCACCATCCCATGATCAACACGGGTGGGGGTGTGCGGTGAGCGGGCCGGGATTCGTCGCCGAGCTGCCGGTCCGGGGCCGCCGGGTGCTGGTGGTCGGCGGCGGCGACCGCGGGCTGGGCCGGATCGCCGCCCTGCGGGACGCCGGTGCGGACGTGCACGTCGTCGCGCCGGCGGTGGCCGCGGCCGTTGCCGACCTGGCCGAGCGCGGGCTGGTGCGCTGGGCGGCGCGGGCGGTCACCGAGGACGACGGGGCGTCCGCCGCGCTGGTCGTCGTCGACGACGCGGCGACCGCCCCGCAGGTGCGCGACTGGGCCGAGCGGCGCGGCGTCTTCTGCCTCGAACCGGCGGCCGCGGCGCCCGCCCCGGCCGGCGGGGTCGGGCGGGTGATCCTGGTCGGGGGCGGGCCCGGCGACCCCGGCCTGCTGACCGTGGCCGGGCTGGCCGCGGTGCGGGCGGCCGACGTCATCGTCACCGACCGGCTGGCCCCGCTGGCCGTGCTCGACCAGGCGCCGCCCGGGGTCGAGATCGTCGACGTCGGCAAAATCCCGCGCGGCCGGTTCACCCCACAGGAGCGCATCAACGAGGTGCTGGTCGAGTACGCCCGGGCCGGCCGAACCGTGGTGCGGCTCAAGGGCGGCGACAACTTCGTGTTCGGCCGTGGCGGCGAGGAGTGGCAGGCGTGCGCCGCGGCGGGGATCGAGGTGCAGGTCATCCCGGGCGTCAGCTCGGCCGTCGGCGTGCCGGCCCTGGCCGGGATCCCGCTGACCCACCGCACGGCCAACCAGGGCTTCACCGTCATCACCGCGCACGTGCCGCCGGGTGATCCCCGGTCCACCCTGGACTACGCGGCGCTGGCCCGGACCGGGACCGCCCTGGTGATCCTGATGGGGGTGGCCACCCTGCCGGCGGTGACGGCCGAGCTGATCCGGCACGGACTCGATCCGGCGACCCCGGCGGCCACGGTGGCCGACGGCGGGTTGCCCGGGCAGCGCGTGGTCCGCGCCGTGGTGGCCGCGATCGCCGAGGTGACCGCCGCGGCCGGGATCCGGCCGCCGGCGATCACCGTCATCGGTTCGGTGGCGGCGTTCGATCCGGCCGTCGAGGACGTCGGTTGACCTCCGGAGGGGCCGCGTTGACCGCGCTGCCGGCCGGCCGCTACGGTCGAGCAGTTCCAGCGATATCGGGAAGCCGGTGCAATTCCGGCGCGGTCGCGCCACTGTGAGGCCCTGCGGGGCCGAGTCAGACCCCGGTATCGCCAGGCTCCGACGAGCGGGGGCGCACCACCCCCGAGGAGGTCTTCATGTCCCAGGCTGCCGCCATGCCCGGATCGGCTTCGATTCCCCTTCCCGCGCTTGCGGTTCCGACGATTCCCGTCCGGCAGCTCCTGCCGTGGGCGGTCTTCGTCGGGCTGCTCGCGCTGATCGCGCTCTATTTCGTCTCCGCCGAGCAGGGGGCCTTCGCGGTGTTCTCCGGCACCGCCATCCACGAGTGGGTGCACGACGGCCGGCACCTGCTCGGCTTCCCCTGCCACTGACGGGGGACCGGAACATGCTGACCGCACGGACCTTTCTGGTCCGGGGACTGCTGGCTGGCCTGGTCGCGGGGATTCTCGCGTTCGGGGTTGCCTACCTGGTGGGCGAACCGCCGGTGGCCGCAGCCATCTCGCTCGAGGAGCAGGGCACGCCTGTCGCTGCCGAGCACCCGGCGGACCATGCAGCGGACCACGCGGCTCAGGACACCGTGGACGCCGGACACTCACACGGCGACGGCGACGAAGCGGTCGTGTCCCGGCCGAACCAGGCGACCTGGGGGCTGCTCACCGCGACGCTGCTGTTCGGCACCGCGCTGGGTGGCATCGTCGGTGTCGCCGCGGCGTTTGCCGCCGGGCGGCTCGGTCCGATCAGTGCTCGCGCGAGTACTGCCCTGGTCGCCGTGATCGGCTTCCTGGCGGTCTATCTCGTGCCCTACCTGAAGTACCCGCCGAATCCGCCGGCCGTCGGCAACCCGGACACCATCGGGCAGCGGACCGCCTGGTACTTCACCATGCTGGCCATCTCGGTGGTCGCCGCGTTCGGGGCGATCGTCGCGGCCCGCCGGCTGACCCCGCGGCTGGGTGCCTGGAACTCCTGGCTGATCGCCTCGGGCGGCTACCTGGTCGTCGTCCTCATCGCCGGGTGGCTGCTGCCGATCGTCGACGAGGTGCCCGCTGGCTTCTCCGCCGATCTGCTCTGGCGGTTCCGGACGGCGTCGCTGACGGTGCAGGCCACCTTGTGGGCGGCCATCGGTCTGGCGTCGGCCACCATGATCGGCGTCGTCGCCGGCCAGGATGGTCGGCGGGCCCGCGCGGCCCGGCGGCTGGCCGGCACCGCCGCATGACCGACCCCGTCCGGCCGCCGTCGGCGGCCGCCCGGACCGCCGCCGCCCGTCGGATCGCCGAACTGGCGAAGCCGACGGGTGCCCTGGGCCGGATCGAGGACGTCGCGGTGTGGCTGGCCGGCTGCCAGGATCGCTGCCCGCCGGAGCCGCCGCAGAACGTGCGGGCGGTGGTGTTCGCCGGCGATCACGGCGTCGCCGAGTATGCGGTGTCCGCCTATCCGGCCGCGGTGACCGCAGCGATGGTGCGGATGTTCCACTCGGGTGGCGCCGGGGTGTCGGTGCTCGCCCGGCAGCACGGGGTGCGGTTGCGGGTGCTGGACATCGGCGTGGACGACGACCTGGCCGACCTGCCTCCCGCCGTCCGGGAATTCAAGGTAGGGCGATCGTCCGGGGCGATTCACCTGACGGACGCGCTGACCGCCGGGGAGGTCACCGTTGCGCTGGCCGCCGGCCGGACGGTGGCCGAGCAGGAGGTCGAGGCCGGCGCCGACCTGCTGATCTCGGGCGACATGGGGATCGGGAACACCACCCCGGCGGCCGCGCTGATCGCCGCCGGGCTCGGCCTCCCCGCCGCGGAGCTGACCGGCCGCGGCACCGGCATCGACGACGACACCCTCGCACGCAAGATCGACCTGATCGACCGGGCGCTGGCCCGGGCGGCCGGCCGGTTCGACGATCCGGTCGACCTGCTGGCCGCGCTGGGCAGTGCCGACCTCGCCTCCAGCGCCGCGTTCATGGCCCGGGCCGCCGAGCTGGGGGTGCCGGTGCTGCTCGACGGCGTGGTGTCGGTGGCGGCCGCCCTGGTCGCGGACCGGCTCGCGCCGGGTGCGGCGCAGTGGTTCGTCGCCGGGCACCGGTCGACCGAGCCGGCGCAATCGCTGGCCCTGGACAAGCTCGGTCTGGTGCCGCTGCTGGATCTGGGCATGCGGCTGGGCGAGGGGAGTGGCGCCGTGGCCGCGGTCCCGCTGGTCCGGTCGGCGGCGCTGCTGCTGCGGGACATGGCCCTGCTGTCGGACGTGCTGGGGTGAGTTCGCTGCCCGACGGCCTGCGGTTGGCCGTCGGCACGCTCACCGCGCTGCGGATCCCGCCGCCCCGCCGGGTCGATCGCTCGACGGCGCGGGCGGCGATGCTGGTGGCGCCGGTGGCCGTGCTGCCGCTGGGGGTCGCGGCTGCGGCGGCCGGCGGGCTGCACCAGGGGATCGGCCTGTCACCGCTGGTCGCCGCCGGTCTCGCGATGGCGGTGGTCGCGTGGGGCAGCCGCGGCCTGCATCTGGACGGGTTGGCCGACACCGCCGACGGTCTCGGCTCCGGATACGACCGGGAGCGGTCGCTGGAGATCATGCGGCGGGGCAATACCGGGCCGATGGGCGTCGCCGCGGTGGTGCTGGTGCTGCTGATCCAGGTGGCCGGCGCCGCCGCGCTGCTGGCCCGGCCGTGGGGATTCGTCGCGCTGGGCGTCCTGGTGTGCCTGTCCCGGACCGCCCTGGTGATCGCCTGCGCCGCCGGGGTGCCGCCGGCCCGCCCCTCGGGCCTGGGTGCGACGGTGGCCGGGGTGGGGCCCCGGCCGGCCGCCGCCGGGGTGCGGGGGCGGGCTGCGGGCGTGGCTGCGGCGCCCACGAGCCCGACCGGATCGCCCTGGTGGCTCGGGGTTCTCGGGGTGGCGGGAGCGGCGGCGGTGGTGGCCGGGCTGGTGGTTCGCTGCGTGCGCCGGTTCGGCGGGATCACCGGGGACGTGCTGGGGGCATCGATCGAGGTCGCCCTGCTGGCCCTGCTGGTCGTCGGCGCGAGGTGAGGCCGGCCGCCCACCCGGGGAGTGCCGATCGCCGGCCCTCGACTGAACGGTCTGCGGCATCAGGGGCCGGAATCCGCCGCCCCCGGTTCAGTCCGCGCCGCGCCTCGTCGCCGCGGCGGCCAGGTCGGCCAGCAACTCGGGGATGATCCGTTCCTCCATCACCGCACGGCCGCGTTCGTGCAGCGCGGCGGCCAGCCGAGGATCCCATGGTGATGCGGCCGGGGCGCCCCGCAGCGCCTCGGTCTCGGCCCCGGGCGCGTCGATCGCGCGCCGGTAGTCGGCGGCCGCCATCCGCCACGGCCGGGCGTCATGCCGGACGATCGCATCCGCGGTGGTCCGCAGGCCCGTCCAGTCGAAGTCGCCGCGCCAGTGGACGGTCCCGCGGGCGCCGGCGAGCAGCCGGTGGCAGGCGGCGGAGGGAACTCCCTCGGTGCAGACCAGCGGCGGATGCCCGGGGGTCCACTCGCCGACGGCGGCGCGCAGTACGGCCGGGTTCTCGCAGACGAAGACGTTCGGGTCGTTCACCATCAGGGGAGCGAGCGTCAGTTGGTGCAGGGTCAGCCGGAACGGGATCGCCTGGTCGGCCGCCTCGGTCAACCAGCCGGCTACCGGGTGGTCCCGCGAGGGCCGGACGCCGAGCACCAGCACCTGACTGGCCAGGTCGTCGAGGATGACGCCGGCCGCGTCCCACCGCGCCCGGCGCTCGGCGGCGGTGGTCGGCGTCGGTTCGCCGTCCCGAGCGGCCAGGGCGCGCAGCACCAGAGTGGCCGCCGGCGTGCCGGACAGTGCCTTAGTGTCGCCGGTGGCCCGCTCGGCCAGGACCGGCAGCGATATCGGCGCGACCGGCCGCTGCGGGTCGGTCGGGCCGGCCGCGGCGGTCTCCGCCAGCAGCGTCAGGACGGCGCCGACCTGGCGGAGCAGGTCGCCGTCGTGCCGCCGGACCAGACGGGTGATGGTGCCGTCGGACGCCAGCGTGTCGAGCCAGGCGGCGAACCACTCCTCGCCCGCCCACGGTCCGCCGTGCGTCCGCGCGTCGGTGAGCAGATCGTCGCGCGCCCGGGCCTCCCGCGTGCGGTCGCCGGGCCGATCGCGCAGCGGGCCGCCGAGTGCGGTCAGCAGCTCGACCAGTGAACGGCCGGCGTCCCGGCGCACCGCGGCGTCGAGCATGGGCAGCGGCAGCGTGAGCGACCCGACGCCGGGCGGCCGGTAGGCGCCGGTCACCCCGATGATCAGCTTGCGTTCGGCCTCGGTCGGGTCCCGGACAGTCAGCGTGCCGGTGACGTCGCCGCCGGTGCTCTCCAGCCGGCGCCGGGCGAGCCGAAGCACTCGCGCCCACCCGGGATCGGTGAGCGGCGCGGGCGGTCCGTTCGTCATGCCGATCAGTTCGGATCGATCAGGCCGCCGGGCTCGCCGGGCCGCCGTCGGGTGCTCGGCGAGCCCAGCGCGGAGGCGAGATCGTCGTCCGCCCCGGTGATCTGGCCGTCGGTGAGGATCGTGGCGCCGTTCCAGACCAGCAACAGCGAGCTGACCGTGTGCTCCACCGCGGAGTGCGCCAGGTCGTGGTGCGCGCAGCCGGGCACGGTCGGGTAGGTGGCCCACAGGTCGTAGCCGGTCATGAACAGGTCCAGGTCGAATTGAGCGGTCAGCCCGAGCAGTTCGCTGCGGCCGGCGTCGTCGATGCCGGCGAATGCCTCGTCCAGGGCCAGCAGCCGCGGGCAGTGCGGTGCGGCCGACGACAGCATGACGTGGGCGGCGGCGAACAGCGGGAGGTGCAGGGAGACCGATTGCTCGCCGCCGGACAGAGTGCTGTGCCGGGCCTGGGTCAACCGGTCCTCCTGCCCGCCGGGCGCGACCAGGGTCAGGACGAAGGACCGCCAGCCGCGGTAGTCCAGCGCTTCGGCCAGGATCTCCGGGTAGGGCCGGTCCTCCCGCTGGGCGCGCAGGTCCTTGATCCGGCCCGCGAAGTGCGCGCGCATGGTCGCCAGGTCGTCGGCCGACAGCGCTCTGGCGTCCCGGTCGAGCAGCCGGCTGACCGCCCGTTGCTGCGGGTCCAGCCCATCGGCCTGCTCCCAGGCGATG
The DNA here is from genome assembly GCF_048594475.1 of Nakamurella sp. Classification (NCBI taxonomy): domain Bacteria; kingdom Bacillati; phylum Actinomycetota; class Actinomycetes; order Nakamurellales; family Nakamurellaceae; genus Nakamurella; species Nakamurella sp. The sequence continues at coordinate 6,250 of NZ_JBMDXT010000107.1, forward strand.
CCGACGGTCGCCCCGGAGGACATCCGCCGGCCGCGCATCTCCCGGTTCATCTGCGCGATGAGATCCCTTGCGTCGGTGGTGCGTTCATGGATCTGCTGGGCCAGCCGGCCCAGCAGCGCGTCCTCCAGGATCCGTTGCTCGGACTCCGACAGCAGCGCTTCCTGATCCTGCCGGGCGGCGGCGATCCGCCGGGCGAAGTCGCCGATCGAGGCGAAACCCTGTTCGTCGGACACCTTGACGACGATGACGTCGTCGACGGGCTCCCAATCCGGCCGGTACTCGTGGCCCGCGGCGGCCAGCTGGTCCTGCAGCTGGGTGAGCGAGGCCGACACCCGGGTACGGCTGGACTTGAGCGAACTCTCGTTCGGCCGCAGCTCACCGGTCGCGGCCAGGATGCCCGAGTGCAACGCCGTCACGGCGTCGGGCAGCGCGGCGACCGGGTGGTCGGGGTCCTGGAGCAGCGCGTCGACCGCGCCGGCGGTGAGCCGGGCCGGGTCCGCCCACTGCTCGCCGGCGGCCGGCCAGGCCGGCAGCCGGGCGGGCAGGCGCAGCACATCGCCGACATCGGAGCGGGCGTAGGGCCGGAGCCGGCCGCATTCCTGCTGGGCCTCGACGATCGCGGTGGTCAGCGCGGCGGACGTCCCCTCCACCGCGATGCGCCGGCCGCCGGCCTCGTCGATCGCCGCCTGCAGTGCGGCCTCGGCGGCCCGTTCGGCATTCCGAGCGGCCCGCTGGTCGGCGGCCGCGACCTCGATCTGCCGGTCCAGCTCATCCACCGCGACCCCGACGGCCGCGCGCAGCGTGCGCAGCTCCTCGTCGCGGGCCTGGTGCTCGGTGCGGGACAGTTCGGCCTGCTCGGCGGCCTCGGTCAGCCGGTCGCGCGCCCGGAGCAGCTCGTCCTCGGCCGTGGTCAGCGTCTGCGACCGTTCCCGCGCGGTCCGCCGGGCTGCGCCGAGATCAGCCGCAAGCCGAGCGAAAATGGCGGTGGCGGAAGCGATCCCGTCGACCAGCGCGGGTTCGGTCGGCATCGACCGGGCCGCCGCCAGGGCCAGCAACGACTGGTGCCGGTGATGATGGGCGGCAATCGCCTGATCCAGATCGCTGCGCGCGTTGTCCATCTCGCCGTGCACCGCTCGGACCGTCGCGGATTGCTGCTCGACCGCGCGCACGGCCTTGGCCAAGGGTGCCGTCGCGGGCAATGCGCCGCGGGCCGCGTCGAGCGCGTCGAGCAGGGCCCGGATCGTCCGCACGGTCTCGTCGGTGCGCGCCGCGTCCCGCTCGGTGGACCTGATCCGGGTGTCCAGGTCGGCCAGCCGCTGGGCGCGCCGGCGGGCCCGCGCGGTGGTGCCGATGTACTCGGCGTGCGGCTTGTGATGGGCGCCGAGCTGGATGCCCTGGCGGAAGCCGCCGCCGGTGTCGATGACGGGTGCGGCGCCGGCCAGCGCGCCGGCGGCCGACGCCGGTGCCCCGATCGCGATCGACGCGAGAACGGCCTCGATCACCGGAACCGGCAGCGCCGCATCGGGTTCGGCGATCAGCTGGCCGCCGAGCAGGGAGCGTTCCGGGCGCGTGGCCGGCGGCAGCGGCAGCAGCAGGGTGTCCGACGCGCCGGGGTCGATGCCGGTCGCCGGCCCGACCCAGGCGTCGAGCAGGTTGGCCGCCTCCAGCGCCGCCTCGATGGCCGCGGCGGTGGCGTCGTCGACGCCCGGCGCGAAATCGACCAGCGCCCAGAGCGGGGCACCGGGCCGCCCGTCCCGGGACCCGGTGCGACCGGCGAACGGTGGCGGCGCCTGGTCCTGCTCGTCGGCGATCACCGACCGCTCGGCCCGCAGCCCGGCCAGCTTCTCGGTCAGCCCGTCGAGAACACCACGCAACCGCGTGATCTCGTCACGTCGGGCCTGCCGGGCGTCCGCCAGCTGGACGTCCAGGACGGCCGGCAGGGCGGGCGCGTCGATCTCGCCGAACCGGTCGAGGGCGGCAGCCAGGGCGACGTGGACGGTCCCGGCCAGGTCGAGCGACCCTTCCTCCGCCGGGAGGCCCTCGGTTCGTCCGTCGGCGCCGGCGAGCCGGTCGAGCATCCCGGCGTGCTCGCCGAGCCATCGGGACAAGGACTGCGCGAGCTGTTCTCGCTGGCTGGTGACCGCGTCCTGGGCGGCGGCCAACGCCTGCTCGGCGGCATCCAGCCGTTCCTGGGCCCGATCCAGGCGGTGCTGGGCCTGGTCGCGCAGGCGGGCCGCCTCGGCGACGGCGGTGATGGCGGTCCGGATCGCGGCGACATCGTCCTCGCGGCCGGCGACCCGGGCGGCCACCCGCTCGCCGAGCCGGCCGTCGTCGGCGTTGTCGTCGGTGTCCCACCCGATCCCGGCGTCCCGCGCGGCGCCGGCCAGCTCCGCGGCGTGCCGGGCAACCGCGGCGTGCGCCTCCTGTCGGGCGGCCGCGGCGACGGACCGCGCCTGCTCCCGACGCGCGGCGTCGGCCTGGGCGCCGTCCCGAACCCGGGCGTCCTGGTCGGCCGCCCGGCCGAGCTGAGCGGTCAGGTCGGCCTGCCGGGCCAGCTGCTCACGGTCCTGATAAGCCGGCGAGGCCTTGAGCGAATCCAGGCGGGAGGTGATGTCCCGCAGCCGATCCCGCTGCTGATCCAGCGTGTCCTGGGCGGCGTCCCGGTCGGCCGCGGAGCGGGCCCGCGCGGCCAGGGCGCCGGCCAGGTCGACCCGGGTGGACTCGATCGCATCCAGCCGGCCGGTCAGCCGATCGGCCTCCGCACGGGCGTGCGTGCGCAGGTACGTGGTGTACCCGGTGAGGAACGTCGCGGCGGCCGCGTCCGCCTGGATCAGCCCGGCCAGCGTGCGCTGCACGTTCTCCATGTCGCTGAACGAGTGCGCCGCCTCGTCGATCAGGCCCTCGTCCAGCGGGCGGAGGCCATCCGCCAGGGCCCGTGACAGGCCCTTCGGATCGAGGTTCTTGGCCAGTTGCGGACGCCGCAGCGTGAGCAGCAGGGTGATCAGTTGCTCGAACCGGCCCACGCCCAGTCCGAACAGCCGGGCGTCGACCGCGGTGCGATGCTCCACCGGCCGCTCGGTCAGCACCGTCGGCAGGTGGTCCACCTCGGCGGTCAACTGGCGTTTGGTCAGCGGCCGGTCGTCCGGGCCGAGCAGCGAGAAATCCCGGCCGACCTGCCCGTCAACGACGAAGTACCAGCGGCTCACCCGGTCGTTGTGTCGTTGGGCGCGCAGCCCGGCGCCGATCGTCACCACCTCGCCCGGTCCGGGGCCGTCGTCGGGGGCCGGCGCGCTGTCCCGGCGAAACTCCATCCATACGTACCCGTATGCGCTCTCCTGCCCGCGGTAGAGCAGGTTGGACTTCATCGTCCGTTCGTCACCGGCGAACGGGTTCAACCGGCGCGGCTCGATCCGGGCGTCCAGCACGAACGGGAACAACACTTCCAGGGCCTTGGTCTTGCCGGACCCGTTGGGCCCGCGGAGCACCAGCCGGCCGTCGGCGAAGACGAACTCCTCGTCCCGGTAGTCCCACAGGTTGACCACCCCGCACCGGGTCGGTCGGAACCGGTCACCGCGGGCCGCGGGGTCCCGGTCGGGGCCGGATGTCATGGCCGTCAGCCTCCCATGTCGAACAGGCCGGCCGGCTCGGCGGCGGGACGCACCGACACCACGGCGTTGCGGTAGCGGGCCAGCAGCGGCCGGGCCAGGACACCGCCGGGCACCCGCACGATCATGTCGAGCTCGGCCAGCAGCGCCAACGCCGAATCCAGCAACCGCGCCGGGTCGGCCACCTGGGCCGCGGACAGCGCGGTGGAATAGCTGTCGATCAGCTCGGTCAGGGTGGACCGCAGCCAGCCGTCCTCCAGCAGCGGGCACCCGGCGGTCGCCGCGCCGTCCGGGTCGTCGACGGTGTCGCCCTCGTCGACCGAATGGCCGGCGGGGTTCGCGGGGTCGGCGGAATCGGCCGGGTCCGAATCGTCCGCGAACTGGGTGATCAGGTCGGCCCGGGGCATCGCGCCGTCCAGGGCGCGGACCCACGTCTGGCCACGGTCCGGATCGGGGGCCAACACGGTCAGTTCCGGGGCGTCCGGATCGAGCACCCGGTCGGCGATCCGGTTCGCCAGGAGCAGTGCCACCTGCGCCCGGGTGCCCGACCCGGGGAACCGGCGGTCCGAGAACATCCCCGAGACATCCAGCAGGGCAACGCCTTCGCTGCGGCGCTCGACGACCAGACCGGTCAGTTCGGCCACCTCGGCGGCCGGACCGGGATTGCGCAGCATGCCCCGGTCGCCGGGGGCGAGGTCGGCGTAGTAGGCGACCGGCCGCTCGACCAGCGCCCGCCGGACCCGTTGCGCCGACTCGCGGCGCCGGGTGTCCCGGCTCACGCCCTGCGGGCGGTACAGCAGCGCCCGCGCGGTGTCGACGTGCTGCAGCACCGGCGACGGCCGGTACAGGGCGCGCAGCACGTCGCGATCGATGTCATACAGCGCCTCACCGGCGGACGGGTCGTCGACCCAGCGACGGGCGCTGCCGTCGGCCAGCCGGACCGCCCCGCGGGCCTCCAGCCAGCCGGCGGCGTCGACGAACCCGGCCCGGTCGGGCTGCCGGTCCAGCGAGAGCTCCAACCCGTCGATGCGGTCGGCCTCGCCGGCCACTCGTTCGGCCAGCTCGGACAGGGCGATCTGCAGGCCGGCCCGCCCCAGTACGGCGAGCGCCAGGCACAGGTAGGCGTAGCGGCGCCGGTCGAAGGGGCGGTCCAGCTGGGCGCCGGCCCTGGCCGGCTGGGACGGGTCGAAGGCGTCCCGCACCCGGGACAGCCGGGCGGTGGTGGCGGTGAGATCCAGCCGGTAGTCGAAGAGTTCGGCCAGATCCTCGCGGAGCGGCCCCGCCCAGCGGCGGATCAGCGGGAGCGCATCGGCGGTCGGGAAGGTGCCGGTGATCAGCGGCGAGTTCAGCAGCACCCGCGCGGCGCGTTGGTACGCGGCCCGGTCCAGCGGGGCGACGGCGGGGTTCGACGGGGCGTTCATCGAGCGCCGGCCATCGGAGAGACGGCCAGTGCCATCCGATCCAGGCGGAGCACACCGCGCACCGTCTGGACCGCGGTCGAGGTGGGGTGCGGGGTCAGCGTCATCCGGACCCCCAGGGTGGAGCCGGTGGCCGGTACCCGTCCGGACACCGGGACGCGGGCGCCGAGGGCGACGTCGAGCAGGGTGAACAGCAGCGCCGTCTCCTCCTCGGACAGGGTCCGGCCCTCGATCGGCGACCCGGACAGGGATTGGGCGGCGGCGGCCCGGGCGCGCCGGTCGGCCAGTTGCGCGTCCCGGAGCCGCCGCCGGCCGGCGTCGTTGCGGTCCAATCTGGCCGGCGCGCCGGGTCCGGCCGGCTTCCCCGTCTCGACGAGGGTGCGGGACAACTCGACCGGTGGCGCTTCCCACCAGGTGCGCCGGGTGGGAATCAGCTCGGGATCGGGGTGCACGACGCCGACGTGTCGCGGGCGGCTCAGGTCGAAGGCGGCCGCGAACAGGGCGTGGGCCGAGGGCACATCGGGGGTGGCGACGAACCAGGCGGCCAGGTGCCGCAGCTGGCTCTCCCGGTTGACGCCGCCCAACCGCGCCTCGGTGACCCGCCGCAACAGCGACAGCACCGCGGCGACCGCGCTGATCGTCGCGTCCTGCAGACGGTCCGCCTCGCACCGGCCGGCCTGGCCCGGCACGGCCAGGAACCAGTGCTCGAGCCCCGCCCAGCGCTGCTGCCAATCGTGCAGCCGGTCCGCCGGGCCGCGGAAGATCCGCTCGTCGGCTTCCGCGGCCAGCTCGACCAGCCGGTCGACCCCGGAGTCCTGCACCGCGCGAACGGCCGCGGCCAGCCGCGGCGCGTACCGGGCGAGCTCGGAGGAGAACTCGCGCAGGTGCGCGATCAGCGCGTCCTTGTGCGTCAGGAACACCTCCGCGCTGGTCTCGGTGCTCTTGGACAGGTCCGAGAGCATCAGGTAGAACCGGGCCGCGCGTTCGGCCATCTCGTTCAACACCGAATCGAGACGACTCAGCTTGCGGTACACCAGCTCCGAGTCGTCGTCGCGGTTCGCGGCGGCCAGCTCGTCCAGGTCGGCGAGCAACTCCGGCAGCACCAGCCGGGATAGCGTGGCGTCGTCCAGCCGGGCGCCGAGCACGTCCTCGACCGCCCGGTACGCCCGGTACCCGGCCTGGTTGAACTGATAGACGTAGTGCCGGTTGCGGTACTCGGCCAGCGACGCCGCCCGGGCGCCGTCGTAGCTGCGGTCAAGCACCTGCCAGGCGTAAAGCTGATCGAGCAGTGGGGTGACGTCTTCGGCGGTCAACGTCGGGACGGGCTCCCGTCCGTGCTCCTGGCCGAGTGCCGCCAGGGATGCCGCGACGTCCGCGGCGTGTTGCAGCACCACGTAGTTGGCCCGGCTGCGTTCCATGGCCCGCAGCACCCAGAGATAGGTGGTGCCCTTCTCAGCCGCGGTGAAGGCGAACAGGCGCAGGCGGTCGAGATCGGTGAACCCGGGCTCGAACCCGGGCACCGTCGCGTCGCCCCCACTCGTGGCCATGCCGTGCACCCTACGGAACCGACCGGCCTGCCCCGGTCCGGGTCGGAACAAGTCGAACGACGGCCCGCGCCCCACCCCGCCGGTGGTGGGGCGCGGGCAGGTGATCAGCTCAGCACCATCGTCATCCGGCCGGTGGTGTCGCCGGTGGGGTCGAGTCGGATGGTCCAGGTGCCGGTGGCGGTGGGGGTGAAGTCGCAGGAGCGGGCGGTGGAGGCGAGCTGGCAGTAGTACTGGCGGCCGCCGGTGGGGTTGTAGAAGTGCAGGTAGG
>NZ_JBMDXT010000108.1:0-14867 GCF_048594475.1 Nakamurella sp.
CCAGGGGGGCCATCAGCGCGGCCGCCCGGGCGGCCGCGCTGAGCGCCGCGAGCGGGCCGCGGCGGTGTCCGGTCCCCATCCGGCGATTGTGCCCGACGCCACCCCGGGGCGCCTCCCGCCGGGCGGTGAACGCCTCCGACAACGATAGCGGGCCGGCCGGAACGGGTTTCCGCAAATGGATCATGAATGGGCCGTCCGATGTCCGGACGGCGACGTTTCGAGTTCGTTGCCGCGTCGTGTCTGCGGCCATTCGGGGGGTGTGGGGCCGGTATTCTATGACCGTCCGTTCCCGCGCCGTGTGGCGCCCGACGTACCCGATGGAAGCAAAGTGACGATCCGCATACAGAAGAAGTCCGCGACCACCGCCAAGGTCATGTTCGTGCTGCCCGACGAGATCCACCCGGGCGCCGTCTCCGCCGTCGGCACCTTCAACGACTGGAAGCCCGGGGTGCACAAGCTGGTCAAGCGCAGCAACGGCACCCGCAGCGTGAGCGTGGAAGTTCCTGCCGGGCAGGAGATCTGCTTCCGCTACCTGGGTGACGGCGGGGTCTGGTTCGACGACCCGGACGCCGAGACCGTCACGCACGAAGGCACTCTCGTCAAGGTCTGAGCCGCCGACCCGACGGGATCGGGCTGCCGCCGGCGCCCGGGTCACCAGGCCCGGGCGCTGCGGAGCAGCCCGATCAACTCCTCGTAGGGACCGACCACGTAGGCCAGATCGCCCGGCCCGAAACGGGTTCCCCGCCGTGGCGGGTGTTCCAGGCGCCCGGCGCCGCCCCGGTCGATCGCAATCACCCGGGCGTTGCGCGACAGCTCGTGCATGGCCAGGCCGACCAGGCCGGTGCCGGTGTCGATCCGCAACCGGCCGACCATGAACGTCCGGTCGGCGACCGGGAAGGACCCCAGCACGTCCAGCCCGAGCGCGGCGCCGACGAACCAGACCGTCGCGACCTCCTCGGTGGACTGCACGTGCCGGAACCCGAAGCGGCGGGCCACCGTCCGGCCCAGGCCCCGGTCGAACACCCGCACCACGACCGGCAGGGTCGGGCCCTGCCCCCAGGCCGGACCGAGCAGATCCCGTACCGCCAGCGCGGTCTCGATGTTGACCATGTCGTTGCCGGTCAGGACGGCCACCGCCGCGGCGTCCGGCACCCTCGCCGCCTCCAGGGTCGACCGGAGCGTCGCGTCGCCGAAGATCACCGGCAGGTCGAGGGCGGCGGCGTCGGCCAGGAAACGGTTGCCGGCGTCGCGTTCGACGATGACGACCCGGTGCCCGGCGGCCAGCAGGGACGCCGCCACCTTGATGCCGAACGAGCCGAGCCCGATCACCACCATGTGCCCGCTGGCGCCGCGCGCGCGCCGGCGGCCGATGCCGTGGTTGAGCCGGCGGCTGATCAGCATGTCGGCCAGGAACGCCATCAGCATGGCCGTGGTCGTGATGCCGGCCAGCATCAGGAAGATTGCCCACATCCGCAGCCACGGATCCTGGTCGACGAAGTTGAAGTCGCCGTACCCGACCGTGGCGACCGTCTCGGTGCTGAAGTAGAGGGCGTCCAGCGCGGACATGCCCGGCAGCCGGTAGCCGCGCCAGAGCACGACGGTGGACACCCCGACCAGCGTGACCAGCGCGATCAGGGCGCGGAACAGGCCGCGGTCGAAGTCGGCGAGCACGCCGGTGACGGCGGCGGTGATGCGTCGCCAGCGGGGATGCGCCGGTGGCGGGGCCGGCGCCTCCACCAGGGTGTCCGGCGGGTGGCCGGCCGCCGCGAACTCGGCGGGCGTGCCGAGCACGGCCGCCCAGTCGTCAGGGGCGATCTCCAGGTCCCGTCCCGGGCCGGCCAGCACCTCGCCGGTGCCGCCGCGGATGACGGCGACCGGGGCCAGGTCGCCGAACCGAGCCCGCAGCGTCCCCGGCCGGTCCACCGGCAGCACGGCCACCCGGAAGTCCTGCTGCTCGATGGGCAGCGGGTGCACCTGCCGGCGCAGGCAGGCGTCGACGATGGCGGGCGCGCTGAGCGTGGCCACGTCCAGCACCGCCCCGGGGCCGCCGTCGGTGGTCAGCGCCTGCCGGATCGCGGTATTGCCCACCTGGGCGACCACCCGCAGCTCGGGATGGTCCTGCCGGGCCAGCAGGGCGATCTGCAGGTTGGTCAGGTCGTCCCCGGTCACGCAGACGATCGCGCGGGCCCGGTCCAGGCCGGCGGCGGCCAGCGTGTCGGCGATCGACCCGGCCGGCGGCACGGTGTGCAGACCCCACTCGCGGGCCAGCGTCGGCAGCTCGGGAGAGGCGAATTGTTCGAGCACGACGACGGTTTCGCCGGCCCGGTACAGCTGCTCGGCGATCCGGCCGCCGATGCCGACCGTGCCGCACAGCACCACATGACCGCCGATCGGCATGCCGGCTCCGTTCCTGATCCCGTCCGAGGCCCGGGCCGCCCGCGAGGGAACGATCCGGTCGGGCCAATTCTCCGGACCACCACCGACACCGCCGCGCCGGCCCCCGCACCGACCCCGGCTTTTGTCCCCAACCCCGAAGTTGTCCACATTCCCGGCCATCCGGGCCCGTCGGGGCACCGGCTCCCGCACAGTGACCGGGTGGCAGCCAAGGACGATCTCGGACGGCGCGGCGAGGAACTTGCCGCCGCACACCTGCAAACCCGCGCGGGGCTGACCGTGCTGAGCCGGAACTGGCGCTGCCCCGAGGGCGAGTTGGACATCGTGGCCACCGACGCGACCGCCGAGACGGTGGTCTTCTGCGAGGTCAAGACGCGCAGCGGGGTGGGGTACGGGACCCCGTTCGAGGCGGTGACGCAGGGCAAACGGCGAAAGTTGCGGCGGCTGGGGCTCCTGTGGCTCAGCGAGAACCGGATCCGGGCCTTCCCGGTGGTGCGCTTCGATGTGGTCGGGGTGTTGCTGCCGCCGGACGGCCCGCCGGTGATCGAGCATCGTCCGCAGGCGTTCTGATGACGCTGGCGCGCACCTGGTCGGTCGGGTTGACCGGGCTGATCGGACAACTGGTGACGGTGGAGGCGGATCTGTCCGCCGGGTTGCCCGGCACGTCGGTGATCGGGATGCCGGACCAGGCGATCGTGCAGTCCCGGGACCGGATCCGGGCGGCCATCGTGAACTCGGGGCACAAGTGGCCCGACCGGCGGATCACGTTGGGCCTCTCGCCGGCGGCGCTGCGCAAGAGCGGCGCCGGGTACGACGTCGCGCTGGCGGTGGCCGTGCTGGCCGCGGCGGGGACGGTGCCGGTGGCGGCCGCCGGTGGGGCGGTGCTGATCGGCGAGCTCGGCCTCGACGGCACGCTGCGTCCGGTGCGCGGGGTGCTGCCGGCGGTCCTGGCGGCCCGGGCGGCCGGCCGGACCCGGGCCGTCGTGCCGCTGGGGAACCTGTCCGAGGCGGCCCTGGCGACCGGGATGACGGTGTGGGGGGCGGCCACCCTGGCCGATCTGGTGGCCAGCCTGCTGGGCGAGAACCACGGCCTGGTCGCCGGTGTCGCTCCCGACCCGGCGCCGCCGGCGGACGGCCCGGACCTGGCCGACGTGCTCGGTCAGGACGAGGCGCGGCTGGCCCTGGAGATCGCCGCGGCCGGCGGGCACCACCTGGCCATGCTCGGGCCGCCCGGCGCGGGCAAGACGATGCTGGCGTCCCGGCTGCCGGGCATCCTCCCGCCGCTGGACGACGAGGAGGCACTGGAGGTCACCGCGGTCCATTCGGTGGCCGGCATGCTCGACGAGCGGACCCCGCTGATCACCCGGCCGCCGTTCGTCGACCCCCATCACTCGGCCACCCAGGCGGCCATCATCGGCGGCGGATCGGGCCAGATCCGGCCCGGCAGCGTGAGTCTGGCCCATCACGGGGTGCTGTTCCTGGACGAGGCGCCGGAGTTCGAGCGGCGGGCGCTCGATGCCCTGCGGCAACCGCTGGAGGAGGGTGCGGTGCTGCTGGCCCGGTCGTCGGGGGTGGTGCGGTTTCCGGCGCGGTTCCAGTTGGTGCTCGCGGCCAATCCGTGCCCGTGCGCGGCGGCGAACGACGCCGATTGCCGGTGCGGGTCGGTGCAACGGCGCAATTACCTGAACCGATTGTCTGGGCCATTGATGGACCGGATGGATATTCGCATCGATCTCCCGGCGTTGCCGCCGTCGATTCTGACGTCGGTCGTGGGGCAGGGCGAATCGAGCGCGGTCGTCGCGCAACGGGTGGCGCTGGCGCGCAAACGGGCGGCCCACCGGTGGCGGGACACACCGTGGCGGAGCACGGCCGCGGTGCCGGGCGCGGTCGTGCGGCGGTGGTGGTCGCCGGGGGAGGCGGAGGGGCAGTTGCTGGAACGGGCGGTGCGGTCGGGCCGGCTGACCGGGAGGGGATTCGACCGGGTGCTGCGGCTGTCGTTGACGGTGGCGGACCTGGCCGGCCGGGACGTGCCGTCGGTGGCGGACGTGGCGACGGCGCTGGCCCTGCGGTGCGGGGAGACGCTGTGATCGAGGGTGGGAGCGGGACCCCGAGCAGTCCGAGCGGGCCGGACGGTCCCGGCGGCGACCCGGCGGTGGACCCGGAGCGGGTGGCGCTGGCCGGGTTGGTGCGGGTGTGCGAGCCGCCGTCGGCCGCTGTGGCGCGGTTCGTGCTGGCGCACGGACCGGCGGCGGCGTGGTCGGCGGTGCTGGCCCGCCGGGCGTCCCGCCCGGTGATCGCCGCGACCGCGGCCCGGGTGGACGGGGTCGATCCCGCCGGGCTGGTCGCGCGGGCGCGGGCCGACCTGGTGGCGGCCGCCCGGGTGGGCGCGCGGCTGATCGGGCCGCAGGACGCGGAGTGGCCGGCGGCGGCCGTGGCGTCGTTCGCCGGGGCGATGGCCCGCGGGGTGCGGGGGTCGGGACCACCGGTCGGTCTGTACGTGCGGGGGCGGCCGTTGGCGCACCTGCCGGACCGGGCGGTGACGCTGGTCGGGTCACGGGCCAGCAGCCCGTACGGGACGCGGGTGGCGGCGGAGATCGCCCACGAGCTGGCCCGGGCCGGGCGGCTGGTGGTGTCCGGGGCGGCGTTCGGGATCGACACCGCCGCGCACCGGTCGGCGTTGCAGGTGGTCCGGTCGTCGACGGCGGTGGCCTCGATTTCGTCCGGGGCCTCGACCGGGGCCTCGACGGCGGCGGTGGGTGGGCCGGCCGGGTCGAGGGCGGGCCGATCGGTGACGGTCGCGGTGCTGGCCTGTGGGATCGACCGGGCGTATCCGGAGGCGAACCGGGAGCTGCTGGACCTGATCGCGCGGTTCGGGTCCGTGGTGAGCGAGTACCCGCCGGGGACGGTGCCCGCGCGCCACCGGTTCCTGGTGCGGAACCGGCTGATCGCGGCGTTCGGGGCGGGCACGGTGGTGGTCGAGGCGGGCCGGCGGTCGGGGACGTTGTCGACGGCGGCGGCCGCGGAGCAGCTCGGCCGGGTGGTGATGGCGGTGCCCGGGCCGGTGACGTCGGCGATGTCGGTGGGGTGCCATCTGCTGCTGGCCGACCGGTTCGCGCAGCTGGTGACCGGTGCCGACGACGTGCTGGCCGCGCTCGGCGGTGCGTCCGGCGCCCTGCGGGCGGTCGGGTCGCCCGGCGACGCGGGGGCGGGGGACGGCGCTGTGCCGGGAGAGGATCCACGGCATCCCACGGACGGGCTGGCGCCGGAGACGGCGCGGATCTACGACGCCTTCCCGGCCCGCGGGTCGGTGGCGGTGCCCGACCTGGTGGTCGAGTCCGGGCTGCCGGTGGCCGCGGTGCTCGGCGCGCTGGCGGTGCTGCAGGTGCACGGCCTGGTCGACCAGGAGGGGCCGCTGTGGCACCGGATCCGCCGGCCACGGTCCTGACGCCGCGGCGAGCGCCGGGCCCGGCCCCGCAGCGGCCGCGTCGCTCGCCGCGGGTGAGCCGCCGCCGCCCGTCGTCGTGCGCCACCGCGGCGGCCCGGGGCGTGGGACGGCATGGGGATGGGGTCAGGTGGGCCGGTTCGGCGGCTGCACCTCGTACAGCCCATCGGCGCTGCGCACGATGATGGTCACCGTGCTGGGCCGGCCGTCGAGCGTGAATGCACAGTCGAACGTGGCGCCGACCTCGACCCGCTGGTTCCGGGGGCAGGTGACGCCACGCACACCGGTCAGGCCGTAGCCGTCCGGCGGATCGTCGGTCAGCACCTGGGTGACCCCGGCGGCGACCCGTCGCTCGTCGAAGATGAGCACCGGACCCGACCGGTCGACCGCCGGGGCGGACGTCGTCCTGGTCGGGGCGGCGACCGCGGTGCCGGCCACCCCGGAGCAGCCGGCGAGCGGCAGGCCCACCAGCAGCACACTCGCCAGGGCCGTGCCCCGGACCGCCCGCCGGCGGCGCCCACCGTCTCCGGCCACGTGAACCCCCTGTCGACGGCTGTCGCCACCACCACCTGAGTCGATACCCTGAACTCGGCCCGATGTCGACCCGGACACGGCGTGGCACTCCCGCCGGGTCGGATCCGGACGGGACGATTCGCACGGACCTGGGAATGAGAGCACCCGACGAAGGGATGTGTGGCATGCGACGAGTCGTCGCGATCGCCAACGGCAAGGGCGGGGTGGGCAAGACCACCCTGACCGCCGGCCTGGCCGGCCAGCTGGCCGCCGGCGGCTCCCGGGTGCTGGTGGTGGACACCGATCCCCAGGCCAATCTCGCGCGTGACCTGGGCTACCCGCCGGGCGACGGCGGCAACCTGTCGCTGGCGATCACCCACGGGCTGCCCCTGGAGGTCGTCCGCGGCGTCCGGGACCGGCTCGACGTGGTCCCGGGCGGCCCCGCCCTGTGGGACGTCCCGCCCGCGTTCACCGCGCGCGGCGCCCGCGGCGCGACGCTGCCGGGCCTGGCCCCGGCCCTGGACAAGGTCAAGCCGGAGGCGGCGGCCGCCCCGGCCGCCCCGGGCGACCCGGCGGACGCGGCCGACTACGACGTCGTGCTGGTGGACACCCCGCCGGGCGAGCCGATCCTGCAGGAGCTGGTGTTCGGCGCCGCCGACTTCCTGATCATCCCCACCCGCTCGGACGAGGCCAGCCTGGACGGCCTGGTCGTGGTCGCCCAGCGGTTCGCGGCGGCCCGGGCCGTCAACCCCGACCTCACCCTGCTCGGCGTGGTGCTGTTCGGCGTGCGCGCCGGCAGCACGCGGATGATCGGCCGGGTCCGCGCCGCGCTCCAGGAGACCCTGGGCGACGCTGCGCCGGTCTTTCCGACCTCGATCCGCTACCTGGAGAGCGCCGCGGTCGACATGCGCAGCCGCGGGCTCCTGCCGCACGAGCTGACCGAGCTGCACCGGATGGACACCAAGACGAGGCTGTCCCGGCTGCGCGAGGGCGAACCGGCCCAGACCAAGGACAGCCTGCTCAGCCGCAACACCTCGGCCGAGGGGTTGGCCGCGGACTACGCGGCTCTCGCCGACGAGGTGCTGGCCGCGATGAAGGCTCGCAAGGGTGGCAGCAAGCCCCGACTGGAGGTAGCGGTATGACCAGGCCGAACCTGGAGGGTCTGTTCACCGGCGCGACGCCGGCCGACCCGCCGATGTCATGGCTCAACGGCACGCCCGCGGCGGAGGCGGAGCCTCCCGCGCCGCCGGCCGGTCCCTCGTCCGCCGCCCCGTCCGGCCCGTCGGCCGCGACCGCCCCGCCGCGCCGGCCCGCACCCGCGGCCGCACCCATCCCGCCCGCGGCGACCGGCCAGCCGACCGGTCTGCTCGATCCGATCGCGTTGGCCGAGCGCTACTTCACGATGATGCAGGCGCTGCTCGATCTGCAGCGGGACGTCGGGATGCGGGTGGCCCAGCAGGTGGCCGCGCTGCCCCCGCTGAACCGTTTCCGGCACTGACCGACGGGGGCGACGGGAGGCCTTGGCCACAGGCCGCGGCCCGCGCTTGACGGTGCAGGTCGGGCCGTCATGTATCGATGGCCGGCGTGGCTGCTCTTCAAGGGCATCAACAGGGCGATTCACCCGATGTCACCGGCCGATGCCCGACCGCGCAGGATGGACCGCCCCGCCCTCCGGCCCCCACCGGGGAGTCGGCGGCCGATGCCCGGCCGCCGTGGGCGTCCGGATGGTGAGCGACGGGCGGGCCGCGTGCCGCAGCACGAGGCCCGCACCCGCCGGGCGCTGCCCGGTCAGCCGCCGGGCCGCTGAACCGTTCCGCCGCCCGGGCCCATGCCCATCCCGCCGGCCGGCGCCTGGCCCGCGGTGACCGTGCCGACCGTGGTCGCGCCGTCGACCGAGCCGCTCGCGGCGAGCCCGCCGGTCGAGTCGCCGCCGGTCGAGCCGCCGGCGGCGATCGTGTAGGTGCTTCCGCCGGTGATGGCGGACGACGAGTACACCAGCGACGAGAATGCCTTCGACGCCGTGAACGAGGCGACCACGGTGCCGTCGGCCGCGACGACGTGCACGACGGTGCCGGCCGGTTGGGTGGAGGTGAGCGTCGCCGCCAGCCACCCCTGGGTGGACGTGGCGTCGGGTGCCTCCGCCATCCCGGAGCTGCCGACGGCCAGGAGCACGCCTCCGGTCACGGTGAACGAGCCGTCCGAGTCCAGGGCGCCGTTCATGTTCTCGGTCGGGCCGTTCACCACGACCGTGCCGCCGCTGATGGTGGCCGAGCCGTTGGAGTCCAGGCCGTCGCCGTCCGCGTTCACCACCACCGTCCCGCCGCCGACGGTCAGCTGGTCGGCGGCGTTGAGACCGTCGTCGGAGCTGGTGACGGTCACGTCACCGCCGTTGATCGTCACGGTGGCGCCCTCGAGGCCCTCGGTGGAGCGGGTGATCGTCACGGTGCCGGCATTGATGACGGTGTCGCCGTCGGCGTGCACGCCGTCGTCACCGGAGGACAGGGTGACCACACCCCCGTCGACGGTCACCGACCCGTTGCTGTGCAGGGCGTCGTCGGACGCGTCCACGGTGACCGTGCCGCCGCCGACCACGACGCTCACGTCGCCCTTGAGCCCCTTGGTCGACGGGTCCTCGGCCGGGCTCGTGCCGCTTCCGCCGCCCGCCTGCACCTGCAGCGATCCGCCCGCCACGACGACGTCGGTGGTGGCGTCGACGCCATCGCCGCCGGCCGTCACGACGATGGCTCCACCCTCGATGGCGACGTAGCCCATGGTGGCGTCCTCGGCGTTGTCGGACGTCAGCCCGTCGCCGCCGGCGGTGACGGTGATCGTGCCGCCGGTGACGACCAGGTAGTCCTTGCCGCGAATCCCGTCGTCGCCGGCGTCCACGGTGATCGCGCCCGACTCGATGACCAGGCCGTCCTTGCCGGTGATGCCGTCCTCGACGCCGTGCACGGTCAGCGCGCCGCTGCCGGTGATGGTCAGGTCGGCGGTGCTGTAGAGAGCGGCGTTCGGCTCGTCGGTGTCGGTGTTGCTGTCGGAAGATCCGGTGTCGGTCAGCGTGTTCTGCGAGCCGTCGGCCAGCTCGACGACGACCGCCTGGGCGTCGGTCACGACCAGCGGCGATCCGGTGGCCGTGGCGATGTCGGCCCCGTCCAGGATGAGGGTCACGACCCCGTCCCCGGCGACGTCGACGACCAGCCGGCCGTCGGTCAGCGTCCCGCTGACCCGGTAGGTGCCGGCCTCGGTGATCGTGACGACGCTGCCGTCGACCGTCACCGCGTCCGAGCTGCTGGACGCGGTCGTCCCGGCCAGGGTGATCGTCTGCTCGGCCTGTCCGGCGGTGTCGGCCACCTCCTCGACGGCCGCGTTCTCGGCCAGGGTCTGGGCCGCGGATTGCCCGGCCGTACCGTCGGACACGGACACTGTCGCGGTCGCCGCCGCGGACGCGGCGGAACTGGCGGTGGTGGCGGTGCCGGCCGCCTGCCCGGCGGCGCAAGCGCCGGTGGCCAGGGTCAGCGACAGCACCAGCGGCAGCAGGAACTTTCGGTTCAGGTATCTCACGATGCACTCCGGAAATAGTCGTTCAGCACGCGGTGCCATTTGTTGGACGGCAGATCCGGGCGCAGCGCGGCCAGCCCGGTGCCGTATTTGGAGATGGGGGCGGGCCGGTGTCCGGCGCGCCAGAGGAGGCGGTCGGCCTCGCAGGGTCGGTTGGTGGCCGTCTTGGTCTCGACGATCGCCACGCCGGCCAGCTCGATCCGGCCGGTGCCGGTCGCCCAGGCCAGATCGGTGTCCACGGTCACCCGGCTCGCCGATTCGGTCAGGAACAGGGTCCGCCGCCGGTAGGTGGTGGTGAGCGTGGGCGCGAGCGAGAGGTCCCAGGTGCCCGGCAGTTCCGCGCCGACGACGACATGGTCGACGAACTCGCGGGCGGCCAGCGGCAACTCGGTGGCGTCGTGCGGGTGGGCCTGGCGCTGCTTGACGGTGTGTCCGCGGTGGTCGCGGGTCTTGACCTCCAGCCAGCATTGGGCGGAGTTCAGGTAGGTCCGGGTGCGGATCTTGAACCGGCGCCGCCGTCGTAACGCCGACTGCCGGAAGCACGCGACGTCCGGCGTGTCGAAATAGTCTGACCGGTAGTCGAAGTCGCGACGTCCGTCGATCTGCAGGACCCGGGCCCGGCCGGCCAGAGCGGCCAGCACGGGGGTGAGCGCGGCGAGCGGCAGCACGTACTTGCGGTCGACCCGGTCCTGCAGGGCGGCCCGGGCCAGCAGCTCATCGAGCTCGATCGGGTCGAAACCGGCGGTGCGGGGCACGGTGTCGGCGATCACCGGACGGCCAGCGTCTCGTGCGCGCCCACCGGGCGGTCGATGCGCCGGCCCTCGTCGGGCGGCAGCTCGTACCGCACCTCGACCGTCGTGGTGTCGTTCACCAGATCCACCCGCTGGCCCACGATCCGGTGGACCCGGGCGCCCAGCACCTGCTCCAGATGGACGCGCAGGGCGGCCTCCTGGGGCCACGCCCGGTCGAGGACCAGCTGCTGGTGCCGGTAACGCCGCAACAGTCGCGGATGGTCACCGAGGTACATGACGGCGAGGATCATCGCCATCAACGACAGGGTGATCCAGTCCGGTGTGGGGGACAGGCCGGCGAGCAGCCCGAGTGCGAGAGCCGAGAAGTAATAGGCAACTTCGTGCTGGCCGAGCTCGGAGGACCGCAACCTGATGATGGAGAGCACCCCGAAGAGGCCGAGCCCGACGCCGGCCGCGATCGCGGTGTCGGCGAGCACGGCCGAGACCGCCAGCACTCCGATGTTCACCACCAGGAACGCGACGAGAAGATCCCGGCGGCGGTGGCGCGGGAAATACAGGCCGAAAACGAGCAGGCCGATGGCCAGCCAATCGGCGGCGAGAATGACAATCTGCGGCACGGGAATTCCTCCAGGTCGGCGCCGCCGAGGTGAATGGCGGGTGAATGCCATGCAAAGGGATGAAGCTGTGGGCCTCCGGTGTGCCGGCCCAGCGTCCGCCACGCGTCGCGCCGCCCGGCCGGCAACCGGGGGTGCGACGATGACCGCATGCGCAGGACGACCGCGGCCATGCGCGGCGAGCTGCCGCCCGCACTGATCGACGTGCTGGACGACTACGAGCTGTTCCTGAGCGCCGAGCGCAACCGTTCCCCGGCGACCGTGGCGGCCTACCTGGCCGACGTGATCTCGCTGCTCGACCACCTGGGCCGGCTGGTCGGTGACCGGGACGCGGAGCTGTCCGAGCTGACCCTGCCGGTGCTGCGCAGCTGGCTCGCCCGGCAGCGCACCACCGGCGCGGCCCGCTCGTCGATGGGCCGGCGGGCGGCCGCGGCCCGCGGGTTCACCGCGTGGGCCCACCGCACCGGTCGGCTGCCCCAGGACGTCGGGGCCCGACTGGTCGCGCCGCGGCCGGACAAGACGCTGCCGGCGGTGCTGCGGACCGACCAGGCCCGCCGGATGCTCGACGCGCCGCCGGCCGCCCCCGGGCCGGTCGCCGACGGTGGGACCGGCGGGGCGGGCGGGACCGACCCGGACACCGGTGCCGCCGACCCGGACTCCGCTGCCGCTGACGCGGCGATCGCGCTGCGCGACCAGGCCATCCTGGAGCTGCTCTACGCCTCCGGGATCCGGGTGTCCGAGCTGACCGGGCTCGACCGGGACGCGGTCGACCGGCACCGGCGGGTCATCCGGGTGCTCGGCAAGGGTGACAAGCAGCGGACCGTCCCGTTCGGGTTGCCGGCCGATCGGGCGCTGGGTGCCTGGCTGGACCGGGGCCGGCCCGCCCTGGCCGGGCGGCAGTCGGGCGATGCGGTGTTCCTGGGCCGCCGGGGCCGCCGCATCGACCAGCGGGCGGTGCGGACGCTCGTGCACCGGCGCACCGCGGCGGTGGACGGCGCGCCGGAGATCGCGCCGCACGGGCTGCGGCACACGGCCGCCACCCACCTGCTGGAGGGCGGCGCCGACCTGCGCACGGTGCAGGAGATGCTCGGGCACGCCAGCCTGGCCACCACGCAGCTCTACACGCACGTCTCGGCCGAGCGGCTGACGGCGGTCTACCGGCAGGCCCACCCGCGGGCGTGAGCCGGGCTGCCCGGCCGGTGCCGGTCAGCCGTGGAACGTCAGGAGCACCCCGCCGACGGACACGACCGCGCCGTCCGCGAGCGGCCCGGCCGGGCCGAGCCCGTCCACCGTGGTGCCGTTGGTCGAACCCAGATCGCGGACCCGCACCCCGTCCGGGTGGTGCGCGATCTCGGCGTGCCACCGGCTGACCCGGCTGTCGGCGAGCCGGATCCGGGCGTCCGGGTGCCGCCCGATCCGCAGGACCGTGCCCGGGGGGACGACCACGATCTGCCCGTCGGGCAGCAGCAGCCAGGGCAGGGCCGGACCGCCGTCGCTGCGGAAGGTGGCCGAGAGGTCCACCTCGGGCGATCGGCCGCCCGCCGGCACCGGCCCGGTGATCGGGTCCGCAGCGCTGCCCGCGTCCGCGGGCCCCAGCCCGGGCGACCGGGTGAGGATGTCCCGCTCCAGCGCGCGCAGCTGGGCGCCGGGTTCCAGACCCAGCTCGTCGTTCAGCACGCGGCGCGCCCGGCCGTAGGCGGCCAGCGCGTCGGCGGTGCGCCCGCCCACCGCCAGCGCGCGCATGAGATGGGCCCAGAGCTGTTCCCGCAGGGGATGTTCGGTGAGCAGCGCACCGGCGTCGGCGGCGGCCTCGGCGGCCCGGCCGACCCCGATGAGCGCGGCGATCCGGTCCTCGCGGACCGACAGGAGGCGGTCGGTGAGCGTCAGCCGATGCCCGTCGAACCAGGCGGTCGACCAGATGCCGG
The DNA here is from genome assembly GCF_048594475.1 of Nakamurella sp. Lineage (NCBI taxonomy): Bacteria > Bacillati > Actinomycetota > Actinomycetes > Nakamurellales > Nakamurellaceae > Nakamurella > Nakamurella sp. The sequence continues at coordinate 13,202 of NZ_JBMDXT010000108.1, forward strand.
ACAGGGCCGGCCCGCGCCAGCGCGCCACGGCGTCGTCGAACGCGGCCAGCGACCGGGCCCACTGGCCGGCGGCCGCGGCCCGCGCTCCCGCGTCGGCCGCGGCCAGGAAGTCGGCGACGTCCAACGTGTCGCACCGCAGCCGGTACCCGCCCGCCTCGGTGCGCAGCAGCGCGGAGCCGGTGCGCGGCTGCCGGCCCGGCTCGAGCAGCCCGCGCAGCGTCGACACATGCTGCTGCAGGCCCTGTTCGGCTCGGGCCGGGGGCTCGTCACCCCAGACCGCGTCGATCAGCAGGGCCGTCCCGGCCAGCCGCGGCGCCTGCAGGGCCAGGCAGGCCAGGATCGCCGCCTGCCGGGCGCTGCTCACCGGCACCGGCCGGCCGTCCACGCTCGCGACCACCGGACCCAGCAGCCCGACACCTAGGATCGTCATCGAGTCACGATCCTGGCAGATCGTGCCCCGGTCCGGTCGAAGCGGAGGGCGCCCATGACGGCCGACGCCGCCGGGCTGGCCGCCGCGCTGCCGGATTACGAGATCGGCGAGCTGCTGGGGCGCGGGCAGTTCGGGCTCGTGTGGGCCGCGCGGCATCGCCGCCTGCTCCGCGCGGCCGCGGTCAAGCAGCTCACGGGCGGGGCCGCCGTCGAGCCGCGCGAGGCCGAACGCTTCCGGCGGGAGGCCCGGCTGCTGGCCGGGCTGGACCACCGTCACGTGGTCCGGGTGTTCGACTACCGGGAGGCCGGTGGGCGGTCCCTGCTGATCATGGAGCGGCTGACCGGGGGCACCCTGGCCGACCGGCTGCACGCGGGGATGGACGCCGAGTCGATCCTGGTCGCCGTCGTCGCCGCGGCGTCCGGGCTGCAGCACCTGCACCGGCAGGGCGTCCTGCACCGGGACGTGAAACCCGCGAACCTGATGTTCGACGGCGGGGGCGTGCTGAAGGTGACCGACTTCGGCACCGCGCGGGGGCAGGACCTGCTCCGCGGCGCGACCGACGTCGTGGGCTCCGCGCCGGCCGACTCCGCGGTGCACCGGGCCGTCACGGCGGAGATCGGCGGTCCGGAGGCCACCGCGGCGGGGGAGTTCGTCGGCACGCCCGGGTTCGCCGCGCCGGAGCAGGCCGCGGTCGCCCTGGGCCTGGCCGCGCCCGCCGTCGGGCCGGCCGCCGACCAGTACGCCCTGGGGGTCGTGCTCTACCAGGCGCTGACCGGGTGCGACCCGCACGCCGTGGACGGTGGGATCGTCGCCGTGCTTGCCCGCCGCGCGACCCAGCCGGCCCGGCCCGTCACCGAGGCGAACCCCCAGGTGCCGCCGGCCTTCTCGCCGGTGGTCATGCGGGCGCTGGAGCGCCGGCCGGCCGACCGCCACCCCTCGGTCGAGGCGTTCGCGCTGGCGCTGTGCGCGGCGGCCGCGGCCACCTGGGGGCCCTCCTGGGCGGCCCGGTCCACCGTGGCGGTGGCCGAGCCCGGGCCGCTCTGGCACGCCGTCCACCCGGTCCGGCCGGGCGTGACCCCGCAGGCCGTCCCGGGGGCCGCTCCAGCGGTCGGCCCGGCGCCCGGACCCGGAGCGGGGGTTGCGCCGGCCGGCCCGGCCGGCCCGGCCGGCCCGGCGAGCGGCCCGCCGCGGCGCCACCGGTGGGTTCGCCGGGTCGCGGTCGGCGCGGTGCCGGCC
>NZ_JBMDXT010000109.1:0-4717 GCF_048594475.1 Nakamurella sp.
CCGGCCGGACCGTCCCGCGGATGGCGACCGGCACCACCGGGGCCGCCGCCCGGGCGGCCAGCCAGCCGGCGCCGGCGAACACCGTCTCGACGTTACCCGCGCCGCGCGTGCCTTCGGGGAAGATGCCGATCGCCCCGCCCGCCTTGAGCTGCGCGAGGGCCTGCAGCAGCGGCTCCCGGTCCGGGGTGCCGCGGACGATCGCGTACTGGCCGACCGCGGTGAGCAGCCAGCCGAGCGCGCCCTTGACCGCTTCCGCCTTGACCAGGAACGAGACCCGCCGCGGCAGGCAGCCGAACAGCACCGCGCCGTCCAGCAGGTGCTGATGGTTGGCCACCAGCACCACCGGGCCGGTCGCCGGGATCCGGTCGGCGCCCCGCAGCCGCACCCGGTAGAGCACGGTGTTCACCACGATGCCGATCCGCCGCCCGCGGTCCATCGCCCGGGGCGAGGAGTGCGGCGCCGCCGGGTCGGCCGACCCGCCCAGGTGCCGCCACCTCATGCCGGCCGCCCGGCGACGGGCCGGGCGGCGCCGGCCCCGCGGCCGGGCCGGCCCGGGCCTGGGCCGCTCACGGCGTGATGCCCCGCTCCGCGGCCAGCCCCAGGACGTGGGCGACGGTCTCCTCGATGGCCAGCGACGAGGAATCGACGACGATCGCGTCGGCGGCGGCCTGCAACGGCGCATGAGTCCGGCTGGCGTCCTTGCTGTCCCGGCGCTGCAGATCGGTGGCCACCGCGGCCAGGTCGGGACCGGACCCGCCGACCAAGGCCGCGCTCTGCCGCTGCCGTCGCCGGGCCCGCTCGTCGGCGTCGGCGGTCCGGTAGATCTTCAGATCGGCGTCCGGCACCACCACGGTGCCGATGTCCCGGCCCTCCACCACCATCCGGCCGGACCGCGCCAGCCGGCGCTGCCGGTCGAGCAGCCACCCGCGCACGGCGGGATTGGCCGAGACCGGGGTCACTGCGAGAGTGACCGCCGGGCCTCGGATCTCGGTCCCGACGTCGACGCCGTCCAGCGAATGTCGTTGCCGGCCGGCGTTCGTCGGGCTGTCGAAGACCAGCCCGGGCAGGAGCCCGGCGACGGCGGCCTCGTCGGTCGGCTCGACCGACGAGCGGAGCACGGCCAGCGTGACGATCCGGTACATCGCCCCGGTGTCCAGGTAGCCCGCGTCCAGGGCCTGCGCGACCCGCCGGGCCACCGTCGACTTGCCGGTCCCGGCCGGCCCGTCGATGGCGATGACGAAGGACCGGCTCCGGTCCGGGCCGGACGCCTCGATCACAGCCCGACCGCCTTGTACAGCTGGCCGACCTCGACCGGATTGAGCTTGCGCAGCGTGCCCGGCCGTTGGTGGCCCAGCTGGATCGGCCCGATCTGCGTGCGGACCAGCCGGGACACCGGGCGGTCCACCGCCTCCAGCAGCCGCCGCACGATGTGCTTGCGGCCCTCGTGGATGACGACCTCGACCACCGCCCGGTTGGCGTGCAGGTCCAGCACGTCGAACGAGTCGACCTTGGCCGGGCCGTCCTCCAGCTCGACGCCGTACCGCAACCGCCGGCCCAGATCCTTGGGGATCGGCCCCGGCACCTCGGCCACGTAGGTCTTGGCCACCCCGTACGACGGGTGCGTGAGCCGGTGCGCCAGGTCGCCGTCGTTGGTCAGCAGCAGCAGACCTTCGGACTCCATGTCGAGCCGGCCGACATGGAACAGCCGCTCCGTCCGGTCTTCCAGCATCTGGCCGACGTGCGGGCGACCCTGGTCGTCCGACATCGTCGACAGCACCCCGCGTTCCTTGTTCAACGCCAGGTACACCAGGTCGGTGCGGGTGGTGATGCGGGCGCCGTCGACGTGCACGACGGCCTTCTCCGGGTCGATGCGCGTCCCCATCTCCCGAACCACGATGCCGTCGACCTTGACCCGGCCGTCCCGGATGAGTTCCTCGGCCTTGCGGCGGGAGGCGACGCCCGCCGAGGCGAGCACCTTCTGCAGACGAACGCCCTCGTCGGCGCCGGGCTCAGACATCGTCCAGCTCCCCGATGTCGGGCAGCAGCGGGCCCAGCGACGGCAACTCGGCCAGATCGTCCAGGCCCATCCGCTCCAGGAACAGGTCGGTCGTGCGGTACAGCGTGCCGCCGGTGTCGGCGTCGATGCCGCAGTCCTGGATCAGACCGCGGGACATCAGGGTGCGGATGACGCCGTCGACGTTGACCCCGCGCACCGCGGCGATCCGGGCCCGGGTGACGGGCTGCCGGTAGGCGACCACGGCCAGGGTCTCCAGCGCGGCCTTGGACAGCCGGCTCTGCGCCCCGTCCAGCACGAACCGCTCGACCACCGGCGCGAACCGGTCGCGGGTGTAGAACCGCCAGCCCCCGCCGAACTCGCGCAGCTCGATCCCGGAGTTCGCCGCCGTATAGTTGTCGGCCAGCTCGGCCAGCAGCGTCCGGACGTGACCCGGGGTGTGCCCGACCGCCGCGGCGATCTGTGCCTCCGGGATCGGAACGTCGGCGACCAACAGGACCGCCTCGATCGCCCCGGCCAGATCGTGCTCGGGCACCTGGTCCACCGGCTCGGCCGGCCCGGGTCGCGGCCCGGCCGGCTCGGCGACCTGCCGGTCACCGTCGTCGGCGGCCCGCTCCGGGACCGGCGGCGGCCCCGGGTCGACCGCCTCGGGGTCGCCCGCCGGCGAGCCGTCCCCCGGGACCCCCGCCACCGCCGGGTCGACCGCGCTCTCAGCCGCGCCCTCGTCCACGCCCTGAACCGCAGTCCCGATCGGCGCGTCGGCCGCCGTCCCGATCGGGGTGTCGGCCGCCGGGGCGTCCGCCGGCGGCCCGCCGGCGGCCACCGCGGTCTGCACTTCGCCGCTCACTCGTATTCCTCTTCCACCGCGCCAGCATCCTCGTGTCCGCCGGTCGGACCGGCATCCCCCACAGCCTCCGGTGCCATCCACCGTACGGTCAACTCGCCCAGCGGCAGGGGCTGATCGAACGCGACCGCCGACTCCCGGTAGAGCTGCAGCAACCCCAGGAACCGGGCGACCACCTGCAGCGTCGCCGTGCAGTCGGCGACCAGCTCGCCGAACGTCGCGGCCCCGCGCGAGGCGAGCATCTCGCGGAGCATCCCGGTGTGCTCGACCACCGACACCCGCGGGGCGTGGATGTGGTCGACGTTGACCACCGGCTCCGGCTTCGGGGTGAAGACCGAGGCGGCCAGATCCGCGAATGCCGCCGGCGTGAGCCCGATGGTCACCTCCGGCAGCAGCCCCAGGTACCGCTGCTCGAGCGCGACCGCCCGCGGGTAGCGGCGCAGCGCGCCCGCCTCCAGCTCCGCGAACAGGGCCGCCACCTGCTGGTAGGCCCGGTAGGCCAGCAGCCGGGCGAACAGCAGGTCCTTGGCCTGCAGCGGCTCGTCGGGATTGATCGACTCGTCGGCCGGCGTCGGCAGCAACCGCGAGGCCTTCATGTCCAGCAGGGTGGCCGCGATCACCAGGAACTCGGTTACCTGGTCCAGGTCCCAGTCGTCGCCCATGCCGCGCACGTGGGCCAGGAAGTCGTCGGTGACCCGGTGCAGGGCGACCTCGGTGACGTCCATCCGGTGCTGGTTGATCAGCTGCAGCAGCAGGTCGAACGGGCCGTCGAAGTTCTCCAGCCGGACGTGGAAGGTCCGCCGGCCCGCCCCCGGTTCCTCCTCCGACCCGCCGGCCGGGCCGGCCACCGCCTGGCCGGTGGCCCGATCCGCTGCCTTGCCCACCGACGAGTCCGGCGCTGGCCGGTCGCGGGGGGTCACGGTCACCGAGCGATCACTTCACGGGCCAGTGCCCGGTACGCCTGGGCCGCCGGGTGGGTCGGCGCGTAGGAGGTGATCGGCTCGCCGGCCACCGTGGTCTCCGGGAACTTCACCGTCCGGGAGATGATCGTGTCGTAGACGGTGTCGCCGAACCGCTGGTCGAGCATCCCGACGACCTCGCGCGAGTGCACGGTCCGCCCGTCGTACATCGTGACGAGCACGCCGGCCACCGACAGGTCGGGGTTGATCCGGGCCTGCACCTTCTCGATGGTGTCGACGAGCAGGTGCACGCCGCGCAGCGAGAACCACTCGGCGGCCAGCGGGATGATCACGCCCTGCGCGCAGGTCAGCGCGTTGATGGTGAGCAGCCCGAGCGAGGGCTGGCAGTCGATGAGGATGTAGTCGTAGGCGTGCAGCACCGGCCGCAGCGCCCGGGTGAGGGTGTGCTCGCGCCCCACCTCGTTGATCAGCTGCACCTCGCCGGCGGACAGGTCGATGTTCGCCGGGATCAGGTCGACCCCCTCGATCCCGGTCGGCACCAGCACGTCGGTCAGCCGGGTGGACGGCTCGAGCATGAGGTTGTAGACGGTGTGGTCGAGCTCGTGCGAGGCGATGCCGAGCCCGGCGGACAGTGCGCCCTGCGGGTCGAGGTCGACGAGCAGGACCCGGCGCCCGTAGCCGGCGAGCGCGGCCCCCAGGTTGATGGTCGACGTGGTCTTGCCCACGCCGCCCTTCTGGTTGCACATCGCCAGCACCGTCGCCGGGCCGTGCGAGGCCAGCGGAGCCGGTTCCGGGTCCCGGCCGCGCATCGCCCGCAGCGAGGGGGACAGCGAGCCGGCGACGCTGTTGTCGACCGGCCGCCGCGTGGGCGCCGGGTCGGCCGGGCCGGGATCGCCCGGCGCCGGTGCCGCGGCGGGCGCGGCCGGCTCGACGACCGGC
>NZ_JBMDXT010000011.1:0-2041 GCF_048594475.1 Nakamurella sp.
CGAACCCCCGAGTACGCGGATGCACAGGATCTCCTTGGCGCCGGTGTTGTCGGCGACGCGGAGACGGGACTCCTGCTGAATCACTGCAGTCCGCCTTCCTAGCAACCCGGGATCGCCGGGCCGCGGTCGTCTGGTTCCGCCGCTTCCTGCGTCCGGCCGCCGACATGCGAAAAGACAAGAGGAAGTACGAGCGGAAACTGCTCGCTCGCCTTTTCACTCTTGCCTGTGGCACGTGGCCGCACGCGTCCGCTCACCGGCTCGCACCGGCGGGTGGTCACGCAGGAAGGTGACGAAGCCCTGGCAAGATTTCCGACCTTGCCAGGCCAGATCGACGCCCGCTGGGCACACTTGCGCGGCCCGGCTGACGCCAATCGTCAACGATACTCGATTCCGTCGCCGGACGCCAATCGGCCCAGGTCAGACGGCGCGGTCCGGCCATTCGCCGGGCGAGATCCACATCCACGACGCAAGAAGCCTGCCCAGGTGGATCTCGCCCGACAGTTGTCCACATTCTGCCGACCGCCCCGCCCGCCGGCGCACCGAACCGGTGAACTGGGTCGGTGCCCCGCGCGTCCCGACCTCTCCCGCCGCGCATCGCCGACCTGACCCGCCGGCAGGACGGCCTCGTCACCCGAGCCCAGGCCACCGACGCCGGTGCGACCATCGCCCAGATCGATGGTGAGCTCCGGACGGGCCGGTGGACGCGGGTGCTCCCAGAGGTCTACTCCATCGCAGGACCACGACCGGCCCCGATGAGGTTCATCCGGGCCGTGTGGTTGTGGGCCGGCTCCGGCGCCGTGATCGAGGGTTCGGCCGCCCTGTTCTGGCAGCGCCGCTCGGATCGCCCGCTGACCGACGTCACGGTGTCGTGCGGGAGGAATCTCCGGCCGCCCCGGAACCCGAACTGGCCCATCCGCGTTCGGCGGCGTGTCGTGAACGAGTTCTGGACGGTCCGCTGGAACCGGATCGTCACGGTGCGCACCGAGTACGCGATCGCGCAACTGCTGCCCACGGCCGGCCCGGCGCTCCTGGATGATGCGGTCCGACGACGATGGGTCACGGTCGACCAGGTGGCCGAGGTTCACCGTGCCGTGTCCTCCCGCGGGTCGGTCGTCCGCGGCACGATCCTGGCCGCGGCCGGAAGCGGGGCGATCTCCGAGGCCGAGCGGATCCTGCACCGGTCCCTGCGCGCAGCCGGGATCCGCGGGTGGCGAGCGAATGCGGCCGTGAACCTGGGCTCGGGGAGGCGCATCGGCGACGTGGTGTTCGAGGAGATCCGCCTGCTGGTCGAGATCGACGGATTCGCCTTCCACACCGACCACGAGCGCTTCGAGGACGATCGACGCCGGCAGAACGAGTTCACGCTTGCCGGGTGGACGGTGCTGCGGTTCACCTGGTGGACCTTGAACCAGGAGCCCGACCGCGTCGTCCGGGACATCCAGAGCACGCTGTCTCGGCTGCGCGACCGATGAGATCCACACCACCGGCCGAAGAAGACCGTTCAGGTGGATCTGGGACCCGGGAACGCGAAACGGCCCCGCCCGAGCCGAAGCTCGAACGGGGCCGCCGCGAGAGGACCCGACCTACTGGGCCTTCTCCAGGATCTTGACCAGACGCCACCGCTTGGTCGCGGACAGCGGCCGGGTCTCGGCCAGCAGCACGCGATCGCCGATGCCGGCGGTCTCGTTCTCGTCGTGCGCCTTGACCTTGGTGGTCCGGCGGATGACCTTGGAGTACCGCGGGTGCTTCACCCGGTCCTCCAGGGCCACGACGATGGTCTTGTTCATCTTGTCCGAGACGACCAGGCCCTCACGGGTCTTGCGCTCACCGCGCGCCTTGGCGGCGGGCGCGGCGTTCTCGGCGGTGGCCGCCTCGGCGGTCACCTCGGTGGATTCCGGCTGCTCGCTCACGCGGCACCTCCTTGCTTGGCCAGCTCGTCCGGTCCGACGGACAGGCCGAGCTCGCGCTCGCGCATGACCGTGTAGATCCGGGCGATGTCGTGCTTGACGGTGCGCAGCCGCCGGTTGTTGTCCATCTGTCC
>NZ_JBMDXT010000110.1:0-6344 GCF_048594475.1 Nakamurella sp.
ACCAGCGGGCGTGGGCGATCGAACGGGGGCTGTCCACGATCACCTGGACCTACGATCCGCTGATCGCCCGGAACTCGTACTTCAACCTGTGCCGGCTGGGGGCGCGTCCGGAGCGGTACCACGTGGATTTCTACGGCCCGATGGACGACGGGCCCAACCGGGGGCAGCCGACCGACCGGGTCGACGCCGTCTGGGACCTGCACTCGGCGGCCACCGCGGCCGCGGCGGCCCGGGTGGCGGCGCCCGGCCCGGCCCCCGGCCCGGGGCCGGCCGATCCGGCGGCGGGTGCGTCGGTGCTGCTGTCGGTCGGACCCGACGGCGAGCCGGTGGCCGGCGCCGAGCCGGGGGCCGCCGGCGGCGGGCCGGGGGTGCGGCTGATCGGGATCCCGCCGGACATCGAGGCGCTGCGGCGCCGCGACCAGGCGGCCGCGCTGCGCTGGCGGCACGCGCTGCGCGAGGTTCTGGCGCCGGCGCTGGCCGACGAGCGCCTGCGGGTGACGGGTTTCGCCAAGCCCGGCTGGTACGTGCTGGAACCGGCCGGCCGATGAGACGGGGAGAGTGCCGATAAGGGTGACCGGGGCCGAACTGCGGACCATCCGGATGCCGCTGGTGTCGCCGTTCGAGACGTCCTTCGGGGTCGAGCGGGACCGGGTCGCGATCCTGGTCCGGGTGATCGGGACCGTCGGCGGCGACCGGCGGCCGGTCGAGGTGCAGGGCTGGGGCGAGTGCGTGGCGATGGAGTCGCCGCTGTACAGCTCCGAGTACGCCGAGGCGGCCGCGGCCGTGCTGCGGCGGTACCTCATCCCGCGCCTGCTCGCGGTGTCCGCGGCCGGGACCGACGTCACCGCGGAGACCGTCGACTCCCTGCTCGAACCGTTCGTCGGTCACCGGATGGCCAAGGCCGCGCTGGAGATGGCCGTGCTGGACGCGCAGCTGCACGGGACGGGCCAGTCGCTGGCCGGGTACCTCGGGGCCACCCGCACGTCGGTGCCCTCCGGGGTGTCGGTGGGCATCCAGCCGTCGGTGGCCGCGCTGCTGGACGTGGTCGGGGACTACCTGGCCGACGGCTACGTCCGGATCAAGCTCAAGATCAAGCCCGGCTTCGACGTGGCGCCGGTCGAGGCGGTCCGCGAACGCTTCGGCGAGCTGATCCCGTTGCAGGTCGACGCGAACGCCGCCTACACCTTGGCCGACGCCCGGGTGCTGCGCCGCTTGGACGCGTTCGACCTGCTGTTGATCGAACAGCCGCTGCCGGAGGACGACCTGCGCCAGCACGCCGAACCGGCCCGGCTGGTGCGCACCCCGATCTGCCTGGACGAGTCGATCGTCTCGCCCCGGGCGGCCGCCGACGCCATCGCGCTGCGGGCCTGCTCGGTGATCAACATCAAGGCCGGCCGGGTCGGCGGGTACCTGGCCGCCCGGCGCATCCACGACCTGTGCCAGGCCAACGGCATCCCGGTCTGGTGCGGCGGGATGGTGGAGACCGGCCTGGGCCGCGCGGCCAACGCGGCACTGGCCGCGCTGCCCGGCTTCACCCTGCCCGGCGACGTCTCGGCCTCCGACCGCTTTTACGAGCAGGACATCACCGAGCCGTTCGTGCTCGACGACGGCCGGATCGCGGTGCCCACCGGCCCCGGGCTCGGGGTGAGCCCCATCGGTCCGGTGCTGGAGTCCTACACCGTCTCGACCGAGTGGATCCAGGCCTGACCCCTCCGTCCCTGTCCCTGTCCCTGTCCCTGTCCCCGTCTCCGTCACCGTCCCCGGATCGGGCGGGGTCGGATCGCGCGGGGTCGGGCGGGGGCGGGCGGAGGTCGGCGGTCGGGCCTGCTCAGGCCAGGGCCAGGATCCGGGGGCGCAGCCAGTCCAGCGCGTTGTCCAGGTCGTACATCAGCGGTCGGGTCATCAGCAGGTGGTCCGGGCGCAGGACCCACGCGCGCTTGCTCCGGACGCCGATCACGGTCACCCGGAGCGCGAAGTCCCGGGGGTCCCGGCCGAGCCGGCGGGGCAGGTCGCGGATGAACGCGTTGAGCCCGATGCCGGGGGCGGTGTGGGCCTGCCGGATCCGCGGATCACCGTCCAGCCCGTCGGACCAGGTGCAGGCGTTGGAGTAGTGCTGCTGGATGATCGCCCGCAGGTCCGGCACGTGCGCGAGCGCGGGGAAGTTCGGCGGCCGCAGCTCGTCGAGCTCGCCGCCGCCGGTCGCCAGCAGGTGCCGCCACCAGCGGGCCCACTGTCCGGACGCGGCGGTGAGGTCGACCTCCCGGCGGCCCAGCAGCCCGACACCGCGGGCCGGCGCGGCCGGCACCGGTCGGCGCGACCACGCCGGCCACCAGCCGACCGAGGGGTCGGCCGGTGGGATCGGCGGGTCGGTCAGCGGCTCGAGCCCGGCGGCGTCCCGGACGTAGAGGGCGATCCGGAGCACCTCGGGCTCGGCCAGCACGACCTTCCATCGCTCGGTGCCGGCGATGAACATTCCCCATGGTGCCGGGAGCCGGGCCGGTGACGCCAGAGGCGATCGCCGGGCGGCGGCCGGCGGGCCGGGTGTGAGCCCCGAGCCCGGTGTGAGGCCCGGGCCGGGCGTGAGCCCCGGGCCGTCAGGTCCAGGCCTCGAGGGCCAGGCCGGCGCCGACCAGCACGGCGTAGACGAACTCGAGCCGCCCGGTCTGGCCGAGCACGGTGATCAGATCCCGCCCGCGCGCCCCGCGCAGCACGCTCCGGGTCGGTGGCACGGCCAGCGGGACCGCCAGCAGTCCGAGCAGGCACCACGGGTGGCTGGGGGACAGGGCGAGCACGGCGACGAAGGCGCCGGCGATCATCAGGGCGAACACCTTGCGGGACAGCGGCTCGCCGAGCAGGACGGCCAGGGTGCGCTTGCCGGCGTCGACGTCGGTGTGCACGTCACGCAGGTTGTTGGCCATGAGCAGCGCGCAGGCCAGCAGCCCGATGCCGATCGACGCTATCACCGCCCACACGGTGATCGCCCCGGCCTGGACGTAGGTCGTGCCGAGGACGGCGACCAGGCCGAAGAACACGAAGACGAAGACCTCGCCGAGGCCGGCGTAGCCGTACGGCCGGGGCCCGCCCGTGTAGAACCAGGCGGCGGCGACGCAGGCGAGCCCGATCGGCACCAGCCACCATGACGTCATCGCCGCCAGGGCCAGGCCGGCCAGCCCGGCCACCCCGAAACAGGCGAAGGCCGCCCGCTTGACCGCGCCCGGGGCGGCCAGCCCGGCACCGACCAGCCGGGTCGGCCCGACCCGCACCTCGTCGGTGCCGCGCACGCCGTCGGAGTAGTCGTTGGAGTAGTTGACGCCGACCTGCAGGGCCAGCGAGACGATCAGCGCCAGCCCGCCGCGCAGCCAGGAGAAGCCGCCGAGGTCGATCCCGGCGCCGGTACCGACGAGAACCGGCGCGACCGCCGCCGGAAGGGTGCGCGGCCGGGCGGCCTGGATCCATTGCTGAGCTGTTGCCACGTGATCCGACCCTAGCCGCTGCCGGTCCCGGCCCCGGCCCCGCCCGGGTGGCGGTCCGAGGCGGTCCGAGGCGATCCGCTGATCAAACCCGCGCCCAATCGGACATCGCGGACCCGCTCGCCCGGGATTGATCAGCGGTGCGCGGGCAGGCCCGGTGATTCGCTGATCTTTTCCGCGCTGAATCGGACAGAACGCCCGGCCGTACGCGGGTTTGATCAGCGAACCCACTGCGCGGTGCCGGGGTCGGGCGCCGCGGGGCGCGGCGGGCTCGGCGGGCCCGGTCAGCGCACCAGCGGGATGCCGGCGGCGAGGGCGGGCTCGCGGTAGGCGGCGGCCAGGGAGGCGGCGGTCTCGTGCGCGTTGAGCCCGCTCGGGTTGGGCAGCACCCACAGCTGGGCGCCGGCGAGGTCGTCGGGCTGCCTGCCCGGGGCCGCCCGGGGCCGGCCGAACGCCTGCCGGAACGCCGTCAGCCCGAGCACCGCCACCACACGCGGGGCGAACCGTTCCACCGTCGCGGTCAGCGCCGCCGCGGCCGTCCGGATCTGCTCGGCGGTCACTTCGTCGGCGCGGGCGGTGGCGAAGGGCACCAGGTTGGTGATGCCGACGCCGGCCGCGACCAGCTCGGCCCGGTCCGCGTCGGTCATGCCGCCGGAGACGTCCATCCGCTCCCGGGTGATCCCGGCCAGGTGCAGGGCCGGCCAGAAGCGGTTGCCCGGCCGGGCGAAGTGGGCGTTCGCCGCCGCGGTCCACAGGCCCGGGTTGATGCCGACGAACAGCAGGCGGAGGCCCGGCTCGATCAGGTCGTCGACCCGGGCCCCGCGGAACTCCTGCAGCTGGGCGCGGGTGAACCGGGCCGGGCTCATGGGCCCGTCCGCCGGTCGACCAGCGGGTGCGCCGCCGCGTCCGTCCGGGTGGGCGCGTCGGCCAGGGCGTCCCGGGCCAGGGTCCGGATCGCGGCCCGGTCCGGCTTGCCCGGCCCGCGCGACGGCAGGCGGTCCACCAGCAGCGTCACCCGCGGTGCGGCCGGCGCACCGTGCGCGGCGCGGGCCGCCGCCCGCAGGTCGGCCGGGTCGGGTGGGACACCCGTGTCGGGGACGACCACGGCGACCAGCAGGTTTCCCCACTCGGGGTCCGGGACGCCGGTGAGGACGACCTCGGCGACACCCGGCCGGGCGGCCAGCGTGGCCTCCACCGCGGCCGGGGCCACCTTCACCCCGCCCGTGACGAGCACGTCGTCGACCCGGCCGAGCACCCGCCACCGACCGGCGGTCACCCTAATGCCGGTGTCGGCGGTGAACTCCCCGACGTCGTCGGTGCGGAACCGGCGCCGGCCGGCGCCGTCGACGTCGAAGGCGGGGTGGTCCGGGCGGCCCCGGTAGCCGCGGGCGACGACCGGGCCAGCGAGGGTCAGCCGGCCGGCCGGATCGGCTGTCACGACGACGCCGTCCAGCGGTTGCTCGTCGTAGAGGCAGCCGCCACAGGTCTCGCTCATCCCGTAGGTGGTCACCGTGCGCACGCCGGCCGCCGCGGCGCGGTCCAGCAGGGCCGGCGGGGCGGCGGCGCCACCGATCAGCACGGCGTCGAACCCGGCCAGGGCGGCGGTCGCGTCGACGTCCGCGAGCACCCGCACCAGCTGGGTCGGCACCAGCGAGACGAGCCGGACCGGTCCGGGCGTGGACGCCGCCGCCCGCGCGAACTCCGCGGCGGTGAACGTCGTCGAGGTGTCCAGCACGGTCGGCGTCGTCCCCTCGACCAGCGACCGCTGCAGCACCTGCAGCCCGGCGACGTGGTGGGCGGGCAGGGCCAGCAGCCAGTGCGCGGGTCGCGGGTCGTCGCCGAGCAGGAACGCCCGGGTGGCGCGGGCCGAGGCCAGCAACGCCGATGCCGGGAGCAGGGTGCCCTTGGGGGTTCCGGTCGAGCCCGAGGTGCCGACGACGAACGCCGTCGGGTCGGCGTCGTCGTCCTCGCCGGCCGCCAGCGGACGACCGCCGTCCAGGGCCCGGACCAGCTCGGCGGCGGCGCGCGGGTCGGCCGCGGGCACCGGGACCAGGGCCGGGCCGGTGCCGGCCAGCGCGGCTGCGAGGCGGGGCAACAGGTCCAGCACCGCCGGGCCGGTCGGCACGGCCAGCGGTTCGAGCGACCGAGCCATCGGTTCAGTAGGCCCAGGGGTAGCCGGAGAAGTCGGGGGCACGCTTCTGCAGGAAGGCGTCCCGCCCCTCGACCGCCTCGTCGGTGCCGTAGGCCAGCCGGGTCGCCTCGCCGGCGAACAGCTGCTGCCCGACCAGGCCGTCGTCGACCAGGTTGAACGCGTACTTGAGCATCCGCTGCGCGGTCGGCGACTTGCCGTTGATCAGCGCGGCCCACTCCAGGGCAACGGTTTCCAGGTCCGCGTGCGGCACGACCCGGTTCACCGCGCCCATCGCGAACATCTCCTGCGCCGAGTACTCCTGGCCGAGGAAGAAGATCTCCCGGGCGAACTTCTGGCCGACCATTCGGGCCAGGTAGGCCGACCCGTAGCCGGCGTCGAACGAACCGACGTCGGCGTCGGTCTGCTTGAACCGGGCGTGCTCGGCGCTGGCCAGGGTCAGGTCGGCGACCACGTGCAGCGAGTGCCCGCCGCCGGCCGCCCAGCCGGGAACGACGGCGATGACGACCTTGGGCATGAACCGGATGAGGCGCTGCACCTCCAGGATGTGCAGCCGGCCGGCCCGGGCCGGGTCGACGGACTCAGCGGTCTCCCCGCTGGCGTACTGGTAGCCGCTGCGGCCGCGGATCCGCTGGTCGCCGCCGGAGCAGAACGCCCAGCCGCCGTCGCGCGGGCTGGGGCCGTTGCCGGTGAGCAGGACGCAGCCGACGTCGCCGGTCATCCGG
>NZ_JBMDXT010000111.1:0-47858 GCF_048594475.1 Nakamurella sp.
ACCGCGGCCCGCCGGTCATAGGACAGGGCGGCCCAGTCCCGCTGGGCGCCGGCGGCGGTCTCGGCGGCCCGGCGGACGTCCTCCGCGGTCGCCGCGCCGACCTGGGCCAGCGTGTCACCGGTGGCCGGTTCGGTGGCCGCGAACTCACCGCCGGATCCGGGCACCCAACCACCCGAGTAGATCTTGCCTTCCCACGTGCTCCGATCGAGCAGACTCATGGTCGTCACCTCTCTGTGTCGGTTGTTGCTGTGGTTGTCGTGCTGTATTGGCGGTGCGGGGTCTGGGTGGTTCCGGTCGGCGTCAGTGCGGCAGCTCGCTGATCCGCTGGTCGCGGGTGGCCTCGGCCATCCGGATCAGGTGCCAGATGAGCTCGTTGTGTGGCGTGGGGATGTCGTGAGCGCGGCCGCGGCGGACGATCTCACCGTTGAGGTGCTCGATCTCGGTGGGCCGCCGGTTGATCAGGTCCTGCAGCATGGACGGCAGGTGGTGCCCACTCATCTCGGGATCTGTTGCCGCCGCGATGGTCTGGCGCACCTTGGCGCCGTCGACGGTGACGTTCTCGGCCGCTGCGACCTGCACGATCTCGTCGATGATGCCGCCGGCCACCGTCCAGAACTCGGGGTAGGCGGGCAATGCCGATACGGGGGCGTACATCTGGGAGCACAGGGTGTTCAGCACCGAGTTGAAGGCGACCTTGCTCCAGATCATGATCTGCACGTCGGGTGAGACGTCGACCGTGATCGGTGACCCGTCGAAGGCCGCGAGCACGGTGCCGACGGTCGAACCCTGCCGCCCGTCGGCCTGCATCACATGGGTGTCGCCGTCGCCCAGCGAACGGATGCGGCCCGGTCCGAGCAGCTCGGTGCCCAGGGTGGTGACGCCGGCGACGATGCGATCGACCGGCATGAATTGCGCAATCGCCTCGATGTTGCCCAGCCCGTTCTGGAGGGTGAGCACCACCGTGGTGTCGGTGATCAGATGCCGCACGGCCCCGATCAGCGATGCGGTCTGCATGGCCTTGCCGAACACCAGGATCAGCGTGGGGGAGCCGGTGCCGTCGGCGGGCAGGTTGGCGGTCAGCTCGACCAGCCGGCTGGACGACTCGTCCTCGACCAGCAGGCCACCCTGCCGGGTGATCGCCGCGACATGGTCGACCCAGGGATCGACGAGCTGGACCTGGTGCCCGGCGCTGTGCAGGGCCGCGCCGAAGCGGCATCCCATGGCCCCGGCGCCGACGACGGCGATCTCCACGACGAATTCCTTCCCGATGAAATGCTTCTGATGAGTGAGTGGGGGCGGGCCGGCGCGGCCGGCCGGGGTCAGCGGTCGACCAGCTTGCTCGGGACCTTGAGCATCAGGCCGACACCCAGGAGCAGCACGACGGCCAGCACGACGGTGGCCCAGGTGGTGCTTCCAGTCAGGGTCGTGATCCAGCCGACCATGTAGTTGGCGACGAAACCGGCCAGGTTGCCGATGGAGTTGATGGTGGCCAGCCCGACCGCGGCGGCGCCACCCGCCAGGAAGGCGGTGGGCAGGCTCCAGAACAGCGGCAGCGCGGTGAAGACGCCGGCGGTGGCGAGCACCAGACCGATCATGGTGAGGATGAGGTGCCCCCCACCGGCGGCGCTGACGATGAACAGGCCCGCGGCGCCGAGAACCGCGGCGCCGCCGACGTGCAGCCGGCGCTTGCGCGTCTTGTCCGAGCTCTTGGCGGCCACCACCATCAGGACGATCGCCGCACTCCAGGGGATCGCGCTGAGCAGGCCCACCTGCAGGAAATCGCTGACGCCGGCGCCCTTGATGACCTGCGGCAGCCAGAACGCGATGCCGTAGGAGCCCAGGACGAAGCAGAAGTAGATCGCGGCGAGCAGGAGGACCTTGGGGTCTTTCAGCCCCGCCCAGGTGCTGTGCACCGGCTTCGCGGTGTCCTCGGCGCTGAGATCATCCTGGACGACTGTCTTTTCCTCGGTGGTCAGCCACTTGGCCTTGGCCGGCACGCTGGGCAGCCAGATCAGGACGGCGATGCCGAGCAGGACGGCGGGAATGCCCTCGATGAGGAACATCCACTGCCAGCCGTAGAGGCCCTTGGCGCCGTCCAGCGCGGTGAGCGCCCACCCGGACAGCGGGCCGCCGACGACTCCGGCGAACGCGACGGCGGTGAAGAAGAAGGCGGTGGCCCGGGCCCGCCGGGCGTTGGGGTACCAGTAGGTCAGGTAGAGGATGACGCCTGGGAAGAACCCGGCCTCGGCGACGCCGAGCAGGAATCGAATGAGGTAGAACTGCCAGGCCTCCTGGGTCACCATCAGCAGCGCCGACAGGATGCCCCAGCTGATCATGATCCGGGCGATCCAGACCCGGGCGCCGTACTTTTGCAGCAGCAGGTTGCTGGGGATCTCGAACAGGAAGTAGCCGATGAAGAAGATGCCGGCGCCCAGGCCGTAGACGGCGGCGGAGAACCCGAGGTCCTCGCTCATCTGCAGCTGGGCGAAGCCGATGTTGACCCGGTCGACGTAGCTGAAGACGTAGGCCAGGAACAGCAGCGGGAGGAGGCGCCAACCGATCTTGCGATAGGCGCGGTTGCGGATGCCGGTGTCGCCCGGCAGCTCGGTGGTGGTGTCGGGGGTGGTCATGGGTGCTCCGGTTTCGGTGGGCAGCACGAACTCCGGCCCGGTCGGCGGGCCGTTGGTGGCAGAAAGGGGGGTGGGGGTCCGGTCGGGCCGGCAGCGGGTGGGTCGCCGGAACTACTGGACCGCGACGTCCAGGACGAGCGGCTCATGGCGCTCGCTCAGGGTCGGGACGATCTCGTCCAGGGCGGTGATGAGTTCGTCGTAGGTCTCGATGCGCCGGGCGGGACAGCCGAGCCCGTCGGCGATCCGGCTGACGCGAAGGTCTTCGAAGGACGGCCAGGGCGCCGATCCGCGGCCGTCCGGGGTGGTTTCCCCGTGCATCCGGGCGAGCCGGTCCATGATCGCGTAGCGGCCGTTGGACATGACCACGACGAGGACACCGGTGCGGTACCGCGCGGCGCTCCACAGGGCCTGGATCGCGTACATCGACGACCCGTCGCCGACGACGGCGACGACCGGCCGGTCGGGCTGGGCCAACTTGACTCCGATCGAGGCGGGCCGGCCGAACCCGAGGCCACCCATCGCCGCGCTGAGGAAGCCCAGGGGTTCGCGGGCCGGCAGCAGGGCATGCAGCGACGCCCGGCTCGACGGGCTTTCCTCGACGATGACGGTGTTGCGCGGGATGCGGTCGGCCAGCGCGGCGAAGACCTGGGGGGCCTGCATCGCACCGTCCCCGACCGGGCGGCCGGGGTGCTCGACGGCCGGCCGGATCTGTTCGGCCGGCGCGGGACGGGCGGTCAGCCGCTCGGCGAGCAACGCGCACACCGCGGCCGGCGGAGCCACCACGGCCAGATCCGCGGGGCTGCCGTTGGCCTCGGCCGGGTCGTCGGTGATGATGGCGATCCGGGTGCCCGGCTCGACCAGCGGCCCGGCCTCGTGCGGGTACTGCCGGAAGACCGGCGCGCCGACGGCCAGAATGACGTCGTGTTCGGCGAGCACCTTGCGCAGGTCGGATCGGCCGGAGGGCAGGTGGCCGGCGAAGTAGGGGTCGTCCTGCGGGTAGCCGGCGCGGGCACCGAAGGCCTCCTGCCACACCGGGCCCTGGAGCCGGCCGGCCAGCGACTGCAGCGCGGCCCAGGACTGCTCGTCATCGGTGCCTGCGCCGACCACGATGACCGGGGCGGTCGCACCGTCCAGGAATGTCACGAGCTCGTCGACGGCTGCCGTGTCGACCCCGGTGGCCCGGACCACGCGGGCCGGCGCGGCCACCGCGTCGTCCCCGTCCGCCGGTGCGTCCCAGTCGTCCATCGGGACGATGACGATGGCCGGCCCACGATGCTCGGTGGCCTCGTGCCAGGCCCGGGCCAGGGCACCCGGCACGTCCTGCGGGCGGGCCGGTTCGTTGACCCATACCGGGTAGTCGCCGGCCAGCTCGTCGAGCCGGTGACCGGCCAGGAACGGGTTCATCGCCAGGTGCCGTCGGTCCTGCTGGCCGACCAGGACGACCAGCGGCGCCTTGTTGACCCGGGCGGTGGCCAGCGCGCCGACGGCGTTGCCCAGACCCGCGGTGGTGTGCAGGATGACGACGGCCGGCGCCTGGTTCGCGATGGCCCAGCCGGTGGCCATCCCGACCACCGATCCCTCGTGCAGGGCGAGCACGAACTTCAGATCCTCCGGAAGGTCGGTGAGCAGGGAGATCTCGGTCGACCCCGGATTGGAGAACAGAGTGGTGCCGCCGAACCGGCGGAGCACGTCGAAGGCGGCGTCGCGAACGGTGCGCATGAATCGTTCCTCACTGAACAGGTCAAGCAGGGTCTGGGCGGGTGGGGCGCCAACTGGAGGTTCCGGTGGGCGACAGGTTGAAGTGTCCGGCGTGGGCAATCACGCCGTCCACGACGTCTCTCGTTCAACGGAAAATTTTGTGCGGGGCGGTCAGGACTCCGGTGGCGGGCCGGCCAGGGCCCGGGACAACCCCAGGGCAGCCATCCGGACGGGGGGAACCAGCAGGGTCAGCGACCGGTCGTCGCTGGGCACGACCACCGACACCGCGGCGATGACCTGGTTGCGCGCGTCCCTAACCGGCGCCGCGACCGAGGACGTACCGTCGGTCATCTCGTCCCGGGACAGGCAGAAACCCTGCTGACGGATCGCGGCCAGCGCCTGCCGCAAGGCCCCGGGGTCCGTGATCGTCCGCTTCGCGTGGCGGTCGAGCCCGGCCGCGATCACCTCGTCGAGCAGGGGCGGCGGGGCGTGGGCGAGGAGTACCTTGCCCGGGCCGGTGGCGTGCAGCGGCAGCCGCCGTCCGACCTGGGACTGCACCGCGATATCCGGTCGGGCTTCGAGTTTCTCGATGTACAGGGCTCGCCGGGCGTCCAGCACGACAAGGTGCACGACCTCGTGCGTCACCTCCAACAGGTCCTGTAGAAACGGCAGCGCCAGATCGCGCAGTGCCCGTCCGGCCGGAGCCTGCGACCCGAGCCGCCACAGTTGCATGCCGATCCGATAGCGGCCCCACGCCGTGCGCTCCACCGCGCCCCAGGCGACCATCTCCGCCAGCAACCGGTGCACTGTGGCCGGTGAGAAGCCAGTGGCCCGGGTGATCGATCCGTGGGTCTGCTCCGGGTGGTCCACGAAGGTGTCCAGGATCGCGAAGGCCCGGCTCAACACGGTCAACCCGGCCGTGTTCGAACGACCCGACACCGCCCACCTCCTCGTGGCTGTGGTCACCGGCGACCCGCCCGAGTATCCGCCACCATGGGATCTGACGCGGCCCGCTCAGCCGGCGGCGCGTGGCCGAGCCGGTCCGGTCGACCGCGAAAAGGCACGGTTGACAGCGCTGGAGATCCGTGGTCTCCTGATTTCGGACATGTCACTGGTTAGGCCAGGCAGGATCCAAGTGAGTTCGGCGCACCTAGGGCGCGGTTCTGGCTTGGGTCCTTTTTTTGTGCCCTTTTCCGGTAGATCAGAGCAGATTCCTACTCACGAGGCAGGCATGATGGACTACAACAAGACTGCGGCAGACATTCTGCAGCAGGTCGGCGGCGCGCCGAATGTCGGTGCCGTTTCCCATTGCTCGACCCGGCTCCGGTTCAACCTGGTCGACGACGGCAAGGCCGACCTGGAGGCGCTCAAGCGCATTCCCGGGGTGCTCGGCGCGGTGCAGGCCGGCCAGACCCAGATCGTCATCGGCAACGAGGTTGTCGAGGTTTACGGGGCGCTGCTGCGGCTGCCCGGTGTGGGGGTCGGGGCGGCGACCGCTGCCCCGACGGGCGAGAAGAAGAAGCGTGCCCACCCCGGCCGGGTCTTCGTCGACTTCCTGGTCGCGGTGTTCCAACCGCTGGTCCCGGCCATCGCCGGCGCCGGCATCCTCAAGTCACTGCTGATGCTGCTGACCGTCCTGGGCTGGATGGATCCCAAGGGCGACGCCTACGCCATTTTGATCGCCATTCCCAACGCCGTCTTCTATTTCCTGCCATTGATGGTGGCGGTCACCACGGCCACCAAACTCGGGACCGACAAGTTGGTCGCATTGGCCGCGGTCAGCGTGCTGATCCTGCCGTCCCTGACTACGCTGGTCGCCTCGGACACCGGCCTGCACCTGTTCGGCTTCGCGGTCACCAACGTCAACTACAGCACGCAGGTCTTCCCGGCCATTCTGGCCGTGCTGTTCCTGTCGGTCAACGAGCGATTCTGGACCAGGGTCTCGCCCAAGCCGATCCGGATCTTCTTCGTCCCGATGATGAGCCTGCTGATCACCGTGCCGGTGACGCTGTTCGTGCTGGGCCCGCTGGGCTTCCAGGCCGGCACCTGGTTCACCGCCGGGATCGTGTGGCTGTACGCCACGCTGGGCTGGGTCGCCACCGCGCTGCTGGCCATGCTGCTGCCGTTCCTGATCTCGGTGGGCATGCACAAGGCGCTGCTGCCGCCGACCATCAACCAGATCACCACCACCGGCAAGGAGAGCCTCTACAACCCGGCGTCTTTGGCGCACAACATCTCCGAGGCCGGGTCGAGCTTCGGCGTCGCTATCCGCACCAAGAGCCCGGTGCTGCGCGCTACCGCCATCTCCGCGGGTATCTCCGCGCTGTTCGGCATCACCGAGCCCTCCCTGTACGGCGTCACCCTGCAGAACAAGCGCGCCCTGCTCAGCGTCCTGTCCGGTTGTTTCGCCGGCGGTGCCTACCTGGGCCTGACCCATGTGACCAGCTTCGCCGCCGTCGGCCCGGGCCTGGCCAGCATGTCGATGTTCCTGGACCCCGACAACCCGATGAACCTGGTCAACGCCGGCATCGGCGCGGGCATCGCCTTCGTCGTCGCCATGGCCGTCTCGCTCACCCTGTGGAAGGACTCGGCGTCGGCCACCCTGATCGTCGCGCACGACCCGGCCGCCACCGCCGACCAGCACACGGTCACCGCGGTCAGCCCGGCCGCCGGCATCGCCCTGCCGCTGTCGGAGGTCAACGATCCGGTCTTCGCCGGTGGTGTGCTCGGCGCCGGCCTGGCCATCGTGCCCCAGTCGGGGGAGTTCCACGCCCCGATCTCCGGCACCGTCGCCATGGTCTTCGACTCCCACCACGCGATCGGCCTGACCACTGACGACGGCGTCGAACTGCTCATCCACGTCGGCCTGGACACCGTGCGGCTGAACGGCGAGCACTTCACCGCCCACGTCGCCAAGGGTGACCGCGTCGAGGCCGGGCAGCTCCTGCTGACCGCCGACCTGCCGGCGATTGCCGCGGCCGGCTACGACATCACCACGCCGATCGTGGTCACCAACTCCACCGCCCACGCGGTGACGCCGATCGCCCCCGCCGGCCATGTCGCCGCCGGCGCCCCCCTGTTCGGCATCGCCGTGGACGCGAAGGAGTCGGTCGATGTCGTTTCCTGACGGCTTCCTCTGGGGTGGCGCCATCGCCGCCAACCAGACCGAAGGGGCATGGAACGTCGACGGCAAGGGACCGTCGGTCGCCGATGTGGCGATGTACCGGCCCAAGCTGGACCCCAAGGACTACGCGGCGCACCACGCCGTGTCCACCGCGAGCATCGAGGCCGCACTGGCCGACCCCGACGGCACCTACTACCCCAAGCGGCGCGGCATCGACTTCTACCACCGGTACCCCGAGGACCTGGCGCTGTTCGCCGAACTGGGCCTGAAGGTGCTGCGGGTCTCCATCGCCTGGACCCGGCTCTACCCGACCGGGGAGGAGACCGAACCGAACGAGGCCGGGATCGCCTACTACCAGGCGTTGTTCACCGAGATGCGACGGCTGGGCATCGAGCCGCTGGTCACGCTGTCGCACTACGAGAGCCCGGTGGCGCTGTCCGTGAAGTACAACGGGTGGGCCGACCGGCGGGTGGTCGAGTTGTTCACCCGGTTCACCTTGACCTGCTTCGAACGGTTCGGGTCGCTGGTGAACCGGTGGCTGACGTTCAACGAGATCGACAGCGTCATGCGGCATCCGTTCACCTCGGCCGGGATCATCCCGGAGAACTGCCCGGACGGGGTGCAGGCGGCGTGCTACGCCGCGCTGCACCACCAGTACCTGGCGTCGGCGATCGCGACCGAGCAGTGTCACCGGCTGATCCCGGGCAGCCAGGTCGGCTGCATGCTGACCAAGCTGACGACCTACCCGCGGACCTGCGCGCCGGAGGACGTGGCGGCCACCCAGCACAAGAACTTGGACAACCTGTGGTTCGGCGACGTGCACGTCTTCGGGGAGTACCCGCGGCTGATGTTGGCCGACATCGCGCGGAAGGGCGTCACCCTGCCCATCGAGCCCGGTGACGAGGACATCCTGCGGTCGCATCCGGTCGATTTCGTGTCGTTCAGCTATTACCAGTCCTCGACCGAATCGGTGGACCCGGATGCCGAACGCACTCCGGGGAACACCATCCTCGGGGTCAAGAATCCGTACCTGCCGTCCAGCGAGTGGGGGTGGCAGATCGACGCGGTCGGCTTCCGAATCTCGTTGATCGAGCTGTACGACCGCTACCGTAAGCCGTTGTTCGTGGTGGAGAACGGCATCGGCGCGATCGACCAGGTCACCGAGCAGGGTGAGATCCACGATCCCTACCGGATCGCCTACTTCCGGGAGCACTTCACCCAGATGAAGCAGGCCGTGGACGAGGGCGTGGAGCTGCTCGGCTACACCAGCTGGGGCACCATCGACCTGATCAGCGCCTCCAGCTCGCAGATCACCAAGCGGTACGGCTTCATTCATGTCGATCAGGACGACCTCGGAGCCGGCACCGGCGCCCGTCGTCGCAAGGACTCCTTCTGGTGGTATCAGAAGGTGATCGCCACCAACGGCGAAGAACTCTGAACCACCCGACAACTCGGCGAAGGGAGCGACGAGGCTCATGCTCATCATCAAGAAAGTGCTCAACTCGAGCGTGATCCTCGTCGAGGACCCGCAGGGCCGGGAGTCGATCCTGCTCGGGAAGGGCATCGGGTACGGCCGGAGACCCGGAACCCCGGTGCCCACCCGGGGGCAGGGCGAAGACCAGGACCAGGTCTTCATCCCGGTGGTCAACACGGACGTGCAGAACCTGGTCGAGCTGCTCACCGCGATCCCGACCGACTACCTGGAGATCACCCGTGAGATCGTCACCCACGCCCAGCAGCTGGGGATGACGCTGCACCCACACATCTACCTGGCGCTCACCGACCACCTGCACTTCGCCGTCGAACGGTCCCGAGAGAACCTGGTCGTGACCAACCGGCTGGCCTGGGAGATTCAGCACTTCTACCCGGAGGAGTACGCCGTCGGCCGCCATGGGCTTACCCTGCTTCGCGACCAGCTCGCCGTGGAACTGCCCGAGGAGGAAGCGGCCAACATCGCGTTCCACGTGGCCAACGCCCGGCACGGGGATGCCTCGACCACGTTCGACACTCTGCAGGCGGTCAAGCTGATCGACGCGGTCGTCACCATCGTCCGGTACAGCATGAACCTGCAGCTGATGGACCAGAGCCTGCACTTCGCGCGGTTCATGAGCCACATGCGTTACTTCGCAACGCGGTTCCTGGAGAACCGGATGCTCACCAGCACCGACGACTTCCTGTTCGGGCAGGTCAGCCGGCGCTACCCGCACGCCCACGAATCCGCCGAGAAGATCCGCACCCACATCGCGGCCCAGTACGGCCAGCAGATCTCCAACGAGGAAGTCGCGTATCTCACGCTGCACATCGAGCGGCTGGCGTCCCCGTGAACAGCCCGGGACTGCATTCCCGGAGTGGGGCAGTCCGGATAACGGTGGATACGGGTCTGGTCTGACCGAGGGAACGGGCCATGGCTGAGACCATCGAAGTCGTGACGGATGGCGAGGAACGGGTTGGTTGCAATCTCAGGATGCGCAGGTTGCGTGGTGACCTCTACGAATTCCACACCGTGATCTCCAATGTGACGGTGTCGCCTTCTTGGCTTGTAAGTCGGAGAGTCGCGAACCATTCATTTGAAAGTCGCAGACAATGTAAGGGGACGTCGCTCAATTCGCTGACTGGTATCGACGTGTTGGGCTTGCTGCTGTAGGTAGTCAGAGTCGAACAAGTGTCGAAATCGGCTACGGATCGATTCGGAGCTTTCGCTACATCGACGTACCACATGTCGAGTACGCCGACGATGTATTGTACGGACCCACTTTCCGTCGAGCCGGTGTAGTAACTCTTAGCTCCCCATTTCGGATCGCTTGGTGGCGACAGAAGGCATACGCCATCGCCGTCTTCGGCGAGAGTGACGCTACCCTGATGGTAGACGGAGCCACCTGTCGGCGCAGCCTGGCTCGTGGTCGGTGACAAAGTAGGCCGTTAACGTGCCGAAAAGAGCTGTGGCACAAGTAAGAAGAGCCAGTAGAGCCTTACCGACGGTGCTAAGCCGGTCAAACCAACTGCGCGATGTCGGGGATCCCTGGTGGCGGTGTCCCCGTACCCGCAGAACCATTGCCCATCGTGGCCCCCTAGTGCTAGCTGTTGCGTCGCGAAGCTACCGCGGCCTAGGTAGTCGCTCCGA
The DNA here is from genome assembly GCF_048594475.1 of Nakamurella sp. NCBI lineage: Bacteria > Bacillati > Actinomycetota > Actinomycetes > Nakamurellales > Nakamurellaceae > Nakamurella > Nakamurella sp. Next base: position 10,574 of record NZ_JBMDXT010000111.1, read on the forward strand.
CCAAGTTGAGACATTCGGGGATTCACGATCAAACGATTGGCCCACACTTGGACGACCAGATCAGCGTTACTTGCGCTGCAGCGCTTCGCCCCGCTCCTTGTCGAAGGAGGGCTGCCCGGCGCGCCTGGCTTGATCACGAGCCCCGTGCGGCTCGGACGGCGCCGGCCGACGGTTGGGCCGTGCTCGATCTGTGGTGAGGTCCACGACGGGGACCCCGACGAGTGCCCGTGGGACCTGTTCGCACAGGGCATTGGGCCGCGCCCGGAGCGCCAGAATGGCCCACCCGGCGAGCCTGTAGGTCGCCGGAGACGTGAAGACCTGGTGGAGGTCGAGATGCCGATGGACGCGCCGGAGAAAGCCGGCAGGAGTTCACCTCGCCAGCCGGCCAGTGTGGAGGAGATGCAGACTTCGGCGATGTCGACTCGGTGACCCGGGCGGTCTGCCTCATGGACGAGTTGGCCGCTCCGCCCGAACTGGTCGATGAGATCGAGGTCGCCGGCGTACCAACGGAGGAGGCTGCGCTTGCGGATGGCATCCGCGAACTGATTGAACATCTTTGGGTCCAGGCTGAGGCAATCGCCTCGCTGGGGGATCGGCTCGAAAGGATCGCACCGCCTCGGTGATCTGGCCGTCCGCACCCCCTCCCTCGACCGCGGGCTTCTCCAGCGCCCCCCACTCCACCAGCTCTGCCGCACGACGATGGACGGTCGGCAGAGAGACGCCCGCTCGGCGGGACAGCTCGCTGAGCGTCAGGACTGGCGATTCGGCGGAAAGGCGGCGAGAATCGCGAGCACCTTGGCTGCCACGGACTTCTGCGCCTGCGTCGTGGACCTCTGTCCGAACTTCCTCCGAGACGCGTATGGGTTCACGCTGCCACAGCCGTGGAAGCAGATTTCAGCATCACCAACGGTGCCGCCGCCACCCGAAGACGTCCGCTCCACCGCGGAACGACCGGGCGGCGCAGGTTCTCGCATCGCGCCCGTTGTCGGTCACGACCCTCCGATACCGGTGCCGGAGGGGCCAATAGCGGCAGTGCCGCCACTTTGGGTGCGGGTGCCGTACAGCCACCCGGCGAGCCACCTGGACAGCCGCGGCATGACGATCCAGGTCATGATCGCCACGACCGGCAGGACGACGGTGATCGAGCGGACGATGAGTGGCCAGGTGCCGATGAGTGGGCTCAGCGCGTAGGTGAACGTGAGTTGCAGGATGAGAATGACCGTGGCGGTCATCAGGAAGGTCTTCCATCGCGGTGGGGGTCCGGTCGACGTCACCGGTGGTGCGGTCCATTCATCGATTTCCTGGATTCGCCTTTCGGACACCGTCCGCATGAAGTCTGCGCCGCTGGCGAGCAGGCGCGTGCGGTCGGGTGATGCTTCCCAGGTATCGAGGTGTTCGGTGGTGTCGAACCGATAGACGATGTTCCAGTCCCGGCTGTCGGGTGCGCTGCGCAGCAGGCCCCACCCTAGGAAGCCCGGGTGTTGGCGGGCGGCGTCGGTGATTGCTTCGGCGAGTTCGCGGAAGTCGTCCTCATGGCCGGTCGTGACGGTCCGCTCGACAATGACCGTGGTGGGCTTCCGGTCGGGTGCCGTTCCTGGTACCTGCATCAGAGCCTCCTTCTTGCCCCTGTGGTGAGCCGGTCGGTGCGGGCCTGTCCGCGGTTGTCCGGCTATCGGATGCGGCGGACGAACATGACCGCGACGGCGGACAGCAGGGCGAGGACGGCGAGCACGAGGAAGAACACCGGGTAGTTCTCCCCGCCGCTGACGGTCAGCACGGCGACGGCAGCGATGGGGGCCAGGACGTTGGGCAGCAGGGTGGCGACCTGGAAGACGCTCATCGCCTTGCCGGCCTGGGCGTCGTCGGGGACGACCGCGGCGGCGATCGCGATGTCGACGGTGAGGTAGATCGCCTGCCCGACGGTGAGAATCAGCCAGGCGACGAGGAAACCGGTCAGGCTCTGGGTGACCGCGGCGATGACCAGGGCGCCGGCGATCAGGATCGCACCCATGACGACGAACGCCTTCCGCCGGCCGAGGCGGTCGGACAGGAATCCGGAGACCAGGAAGCAGACCACGGAGACCGGCGTGGAGATGGCGGTGATCCGGGCGTACTCGCCGGCCGCGGCCTCGGTGCTCAGGCCGGCGGTATCGGACAGGAAGAACACGGCGAAGGTCTGGATGCCGACGTAGGCGACACCGAGCAGCAGGCGGCTGACCCAGTTCCAGGCGAAGTCCCGGTCGCCGTTGGTGCGCAGCCAGTAGCTGCCCAGGAACTGCCGAACGCCGAATCGGGGCCAGGCGATGTCCATCGGGCGATCGACCTTCTTGATGGCCGCGGCCAGGGCGAGCGCGCCGATCAGGGCGACGATCGCCGGCAGGCCGAGCATCAGCGCGGGAAGGGTGACCAGCTGGCTGCCCAGGACGACGCCGACCAGCACCGCGATCGCGACGACGAAGCCGATCAGGCCGGACAGGCGCGCCCGCAGGTGATCGGGAACGAACTCGGGAATGAGGGGGAGGAAGCCGGCGAACGCCCCGGCGTACCCGAGAGAGGCCAGGGCATAACCGATTGCGACCGCGGGGATCGACGGCACCGTTCCGGCGATGCCGAGACCGATCAGGCCGATCACCGCCCCACCCACCAACCAGGGCCGGCGGCGGCCGAACCGGCTGCGGCTGCGGTCGCTGAGCGCCCCGCACAGGGGCAGGGCGGCGATCGAGACGACGGCGCCGATCAGGATCACGGTCGACAGCGCAACGGTCTTGCCCTCGGGGTCGATGCCGGCGATCCGGACGGCGAGGGTGATGATCGGTGGGGTCAGGCTGGCCAGGTACAGGCCGAATGCGGCCAGCACCAGCAGCGGAATCAGCACCTTGGGGGCGGGCGCGTCGTCATGCAAGGCGCCTTCGGCGACGCTGCCGCCGCCGATGTGATCGGCGGTCACGGGTGCCGGAGTGGTCATCGTTGACTCCAATGGTTTCGGCTTGACTGGAGGGTGGGCCACGACCGTGGTGGGTTCTGCGGCGCGGTGCCCATGGGAACAGGCGGCGTGGTCTCGCCGGAAGGTACTTCGCCACTGAGTGGCAATCAGGAACGCGAGGCGCGCCAACCCGGGACTGCCGGCCCGGGTCGATCCCCGCTCGGCGATCCGCGGGGTCAAGGCCGGATCGGCCCAGGTCAGAGCCACAGCCGGCGCGACTTCGAAGAAACATTGCCACTGAACGGCATAGCCGGTTGGCGACTCGACGACCAGGTGGTCAGATCTGTCGACCAGCCGAGAGGGCACGTGACCCGAACCGGCGGCAAGCCGTAGGCAATGAGTCTCTCACCGACGACGATGACAGGCGGACATTCATGGCGATCTCTCAGCACATTCGGTCGCTGATGCGTTCCGTCACCCGCCCATCCGATCGGTCCGCAGCCAACCCGCACCGCTTTTCGGTCGGCCCGGTGTAGAGACGCAACATCGGCGCCGGGCCGGCGATGCGCGGTCGCCGCGCACCCCGGTCCAGGCCACACCCCCATCCATCTATCTAGCCGGACCTTCCGGCCATTTCTCCCACCGAAGCGAGGACAGCCCATGTGTGACAACCCTGCGGTGCACGATCAGATCCACGAAGGTGCGGGCGGTGAGCTGGTCGTGCCGGCGGCGTCCCGGCGGACCATCCTGAAGTCCGCGTTGGCCATCGGCGGGGCGACGCTGGCCGCGGGCGCCCTGGGCACCGCCGCGGCCGGCGCCGCGTACGCGGACAGCGGCAGCGCCGGAAGCAGCCGGCCCGTGACGGGTGATCGCATCGTGATGCTGGGCGTCAACGGCGGCCCGGTAGCGGACCCGGGGACGACCAAGCCGGCGATCGCCCTGGTCGCCGGGACCGGCACCTACCTGATCGACAGCGGCCTCGACACCGCCCGCCAGCTCGTCGATTGCGGGCTGGGATACGCCGCCATGAGCAACGTCTTCATCACCCACCACCACTTCGACCACACCTCCGGGTTGCCCGGACTGGTCATGCACGGCTGGGTCAGCCGGAAGTTGCCCACGCTGAACATCTGGGGGCCGCCGGACACCGCGGCCAAGCTGGCCGGCATCAAGCAGACGTTCAACCAGGACATCAACACGTTCTTGAGCGGTGGCGGATTCGGGCCCTTTCCGACGGTGAACACTACCGACATCGCGGTCCCGGCCGACGGCACACCGACCCGGGTGATGGAGGACGCCAACGTCGTCGTCGACGCCACCCGGGTGTTCCACGGCCCCGAGGTCGCCAACGCCTACGCCTACCGGTTCACCATCAAGAGCACCGGCAAGGTCGTGGTGTTCTCCGGTGACACCGCCGCCCCGGACCAGAACCTGATCAACCTGGCCAAGAACTGCGACGTGCTCGTCCACGAGACGCAGAACAACCTCAAGGTCGACCAGATCGCCGCGAGCCTGCCGCCGGCCCAGGGCGACGCGCTGCGCAAGCACCTGTACGAGTCGCACTCCAACGTCGTGGACCTTCCCGGCGTCGCCAAGGCCGCCAACGCCAAGAAGCTGGTGTTCTGCCACTACACCCCGGACTACACCGACAGGCCGCAGGTTTACCTGAGCCAGGCGCGCCCCGCCGCCCGCAAGGTCGGCTACCGCGGCGACATCATCGCTCCGTCGGCCCTCGACGTCATCCGCCTCTGACCCGACCCGACCGCGACCCGAGGTGCGCTCCCGGCAGTCTCCGCGACCCCGGGAGGCTCCGCGCTGCGGTCCTCGCCAATCCTGCGCCGACCCCACGAATCTGAGAGGTCTGAAAGCATATGTGTGACGTCGTTTCTCGCGCGTTGAGCGCGGTCCCCGAGCCCAATCGGCGCAGCGTGCTCAAGACGCTCGGCCTGACCGCCGCCGTCGGCGGCCTGGCCGTGGCCGGCGCCGTGCCGGCTGGCGCTGCGCCCGCCGCGACGGCCGCATCCGCGGGCACCGGCAATGCGTCCCGGTATCGCACCCAACTGGTCATGCTCGGGGTGTCCGGCGGTCCGATCATCCTGGGCAGCGAGTATGCCGGCATCAGCACCGCGATCGTCTACGGCGGGAAGGTCTACATCGTCGACCTCGGCCTGGGGTCGCTCGGCCGGCTCGCCGACTCCGGGCTCGGCGCTCCTGACGTGCCCAACGGCGCGTTCTCCAACGTGGCCGGCATGTTCTTCACCCACATGCACAGCGACCACCTGACCGATTTCCCGGCCGCCTGGGCGATCGGCACCACCAACAACGTCGGCCGCACGCTGCCGCCGATCCAGGTCTTCGGCCCTGGCAATCGCGGCACCCTGGCCCGGGTCTTCCCGCCCACCCGGCCGACCCCGCCGGTGGTCAACCCGGACAATCCCACGCCCGGCATCACGCAGACCTCCGCCTACCTGTCCCAGGCCTGGTCGAACGACTTCAACGACCGGATCCGGGACAGCGCGTTCACCCCGCCGGAGGCGCTGTTCACAGTGAACGACATCAGCCTGGCCGGGATCTGGGACGTCGACCCGAGCGGTGTGCCGCCGCGCCTGACCACGCCGATCCCGGTGTGGCAGGACGGTGATGTGAAGGTGACGGCAACGCTGGTCGATCATCACCCGACCGCCCCGGCGTTCGCGTTCCGGTTCGACACCCCCGACGGCTCGATCGTGATCTCGGGCGACACCACGGTCAGCCCGAACCTGATCGATCTGGCCCGCGGCGCCGACTACCTGGTGCACGAGGTGATCGATACCGCCTTCGTCGACCGGCTGGTCGCTTCGCTGCCCCCGGCGAATCAGGCCGCGGTGCGCGAACATCTGCTCGGCGCCCACACCACCATCGAGCAGGTCGGTCGGGACGTCGCGCAGCCGGCCGGGGTGAAGAACCTGGTGCTGAGCCACCTGGTGCCCGGCAGCAACCCCGACAGAGTGTGGCGGGCCGCGCAGAAGGGCTACTCAGGCAACCTCATCATCGGTAAGGACCTCATGCAGCTCGGTGTCGGCAAGCGGCGTCGATAACTGGCGCCCGGCCTCGCCTTTGATTGACCTCGGGTCACCCGGCCCCGCCGATCTCTCGCCGTCGGCCGGCATCCACGCCCGCCGACCGACCCGACCGGGGTCACGCACACTCACACGTCTTGAAATCCACACGTCCGGCAATCGAAAGGAACTCGTCATGGGTGGACTGTCCTGGTGGCACTGGCTGATCATCATCGCCGTCTTCGTGCTGCTGTTCGGCGCCAAGAAACTCCCCGACACCGCTCGGGGTCTGGGGCGCTCGCTGCGCATCCTGAAGTCCGAAGTGTCCGCCATGCATGAGGATTCGGCGGCGACCATGCCCACTGCGTCGACCGCTCCGGTCGAGCCGACGGTCGGCCAGCCGGTCGCGACCCCGGTCGCGGGAACGTCGCCGACCATCCGCGTCGCCGGCTAGATCGGTCGACCGGTCATGAATCTCTCACTCGCGGCGCGCCGATCCGGCGAGGCGGCCGGTGACGGTCGGCGGGTTGGCCGCCCGTGGCTGCGGCGACGGGCCGGCCGACGCCCGGCCGATGGGCAGATGCCGCTCATGGAGCATCTTTTCGAGTTGCGCCGGCGCATGTTCGTCGCGGCCGTCGGAATCGTTCTTGGCTCCGTCGTCGGGTTCGTCTGGTACGGCCAGGGCATACCGGCCCTGGGGGTGCCGTCGCTGGGGGAGATTCTGATCGCGCCGTACTGCGCCGTGCCCAGCCCTCCGCGCATCACCTTCGACGGCGCCGGCTCGTGCACCCTGCTGGCCACCGGCCCGTTTTCCATCCTGGAGGTACGGCTGAAGGCGGCCGTGCTGACCGGGGCGGTGCTCAGCTCGCCGATCTGGCTCGGTCAGCTCTGGGGTTTCGTCACCCCCGCCCTGCACCGCCGGGAGCGCCGTTTCGCGCTCACCTTCGTCGCGGTCGGTTCGACCCTGTTCGTAGCCGGGTCGGTGCTGGCCTACGTGGTGATCCGGGAAGGCCTGCAGGTGCTGCTGGGCTTCGGCGGAGACACCGTGGGCGCCGCGCTGTCCCCGGATTCCTACTTCTCGTTCCTGATCGCCATGCTGCTGATCTTCGGAGTGTCGTTCGAGCTGCCACTGCTGCTGGTGATGCTGAATCTCGCCGGCGTGGTTCCGGCCGCGGCCCTGTCCCGATGGCGTCGCTACGCCTATTTCGCGATGATTCTGTTCGCCGGCTTGGTGGTGCCCGGGAACGACCCGGTGACCATGCTGGCCCTCGGGGTTTCGCTGTGCGTGCTTTACGAGGTGGCGGCCCAGGTCAGCCGAATCCACGACCGGCGGGCCGCGCGCCGGGCGGTCGCCCAGGAACGAGAGTTCGCGCTGGACGGAATCGCGGAGCCGGCACCGGTTCTCGCGGCGAGCACGACGCCGGTGGCGTCCCCATTGCCAAGCCCCACGCCGCACCCGCTGCCGCACCCGCGGACCGATCCGAACGGCTGACCCGCGGCCGGTCGGTCGCCGGTCCCGTTCGTCCACTGATTCTAGGAGGTGAGCCCGGTCATGTTCGGGTTGTCATGGGGACAGATCGGCATCATCGCGGTGATCGCGATGTTCCTGCTCGGTCCGGAGCGCATTCCGGTGGCGATCGCCTGGACGTCGCGGTCGTTGCAGACGGTTCGCGGGATGGCGTCCGGCGCCCGGTCACAGCTGGGGGAGCAGTTCGGGCCCGAGATCGCCGAGCTGCGGGAACAGATCGCCGAGCTGCAGTCACTCAAGCAGGCGCTGAACCTGGGCGACCTGCACCCGGCTCACCTGCTGAGCCGGATCGGCGAGGAGCGGCCGCCGGTCGCGCCGACGTCGGCGGTGTCGTTGTCGAAGTCGTCCGAACCGGCCGGCACGTCGGAGGTCGCCACCGCAGCCGAGCCCGGCCGGGTCCGCGGGTCCGAGGCAGCCTGAGGGGTGTCCTCGGGTGCTCGACGGTGGCCTCGCACGCTCGGCCAACTATCTCGATGGCGGCCTCGCACGCTCGGCCAACTATGTGGTCGACGTCAACGCGATGGATCCGACGTTGGTGACCGCGGGACCGGCGACGGGCGGGGAACCGTCCGTCGCCGGGTCCGGCAGCACGGTCGCCCCGGGTGATCCAAGCCCGCGGGAGATCGCCCGGGCGCCGGCCACCACCGCCGGGCCGACCCGGGCCGGGTCGAAGCTGCCGGCCCGCATCACCACCGAGAGCGACGCGATGACGGCGTCGGATTCACCACGCACCGGGGCCGCCACCGCGACCAGCGGTGCGGGTGCGCCGCGGCGCAAGGTGATCACACCGTTGCGCCGCACGTCCGCGAGGGTTCGCCGCAGGGCGGTCGCGTCGACGCGGACCTGCTCGGGGACATGCATCAGCGGTCGCTGCAGGATCTCCTCCTGCCGTTCGGGGTCCATGTGGGCCAACAGCACCAACCCCGAGGCGGTCGAGTGCAGCGGCATCCGGCCGCCCACCCGATACAGCACGGGGACCGCCGCCCGACCCGACAACCGTTCCAGCAGGACCGCCTCCGTGCCGTCCAGGACCACGAGCAGGACGTGCTGCTGGGTGGCCGCCGCCAGGTCCCCCATCACCGGCATCGCCACGTCCCGAAGGCCGAGGCTGCGGGACAGCGAGGCGATCTCCCACAAGCGCACACCGATCACGTACTTGGTCCCTCGCCGTTCCAGGGCGCCCAGGGTGACCAGCCGCCGGATCAGCCGCAGCGCGGTGCTGACCGGCAGGTCGGCCCGCCGGGCCAGCTCGCTCAACGACAACGTCCGGTTGCCCGGGTCGAAGCTGTTCAGCAGGGCGAACGCCCGATCCAGGACCGGGTCGGCCGGCCCTTCCTGGCCCCCGGGTCGGCCGGCCATCGGACCTCCCTCGGGAACGCAGCTCTCGACGACGGTGTACGACAGACGCAGGAAAATTCTATCACTGAGCGGCAAACCGGGTGGTCAGCGAAATTGTCGCTGCGACATCATCGAGTTCGCCGCGCTGCCGTCCGGCGAGCGTTCCCCATCCGATCAACGTTGTTTGGAGCAGTTCCGTGACCGTCATCGAGTCCTCCACAGATCCTGTGCTCCGTGTGCCGGTCCTGATCGCCGGTGGCGGTCCGACCGGGCTGTCCGCGGCGATCGAACTGGCCGAGCGCGGGGTGGCCAGCATGGTGGTCGAACCCCGGGTGAGCGTCGATACCGACCGCCCTCGGGCCAAGACCACCAATGCCCGCACCATGACGCACCTGCGACGCTGGGGGCTGGCCGACACCGTGCGGGCCGCGGCTCCGCTGCCGGTGGACTACGCCCAGGATGCGGTCTTCGTGTCCACGCTGATGGGTCAGGAAGTCACGCGGTTCTCGGAGATCTTCCAATTGACCGTGCGCCGCCCCGATCAGGCGCCCGAGCGCGGCCAGCAGGTCGGGCAGCCGGTGATCGAGGAGGTGCTGCGGGCCAAGGCCGCCGGTCTGGACCTGATCGACCTGCGGCTGGGCGCCCGGGTGACCGAGGTGCAGCAGGGTGACGGCGTCGCCTGCGCCGCCGTCGTCGACGCCGACGGATCCACCCGGACCGTCGAGGCAACCTACCTGCTCGGGTGCGACGGCGGCGGCAGTGTGGTCCGGCCGGCGCTCGGGGCGACGTTCGAGGGTGGCTCCGGCGCCCGGCCGAATCTGTCGATCCTGTTCTCCGCGCCGGGACTGGCGGAACAGGTGCCCCATCAGGGCGCGATCCACTACTGGGTGCTCGCCCCGGGCGCGGGCGGCATCGTCGGACGGATGGACCTGAAGGACACCTGGTGGGCCATCGTGCAGGGCGTCGACGTGTCCGCCGCCGAGGCCGACCCGGTCGGCATGCTGCACACCCTCATCGGTGACGACGTGCCGGTGGAGGTGATCGCCACCGATCTGTGGAACTGCCGGATGTTGCTGGCCGACCGCTACCGGTCGATCGACCGGCCGAACCTGTTGATCGCCGGCGACGCCGCCCACCTGAACCCGCCGTGGGGCGGCCACGGCTTCAACACCTGCGTCGGCGATGCGGTCAACGTGGCGTGGAAGCTGGCCGGAATCCTGCAGGGCTGGGCCGGTCCCGCGCTGCTGCCCAGCTACGAGTCGGAGCGTCGGCCCGTGGCGGCCCGCACCATCGCCGACGCGTCGGCCAACAACAACGCGCTGGCGCACCACTTCGCCGACGAACTCCTGGGCGTCGAGGGTCCGGCCGGGGACGCTGCCCGCGCCCAGGCGGCGGTCGAACTGCAGGTGAAGAAGAGCGAATTCCACTCGCTGGGACTCGTTCTCGGTTACTCCTACCACGGGTCGCCGGTGGTGACCGACGACGGCACGGACGCCCCGGGTGACGATCCGATCCAGTACACCCCGTCGGCCCACCCCGGCTGCCTGCTGCCGCACGTGTGGCTGCGGGACGGCCGCTCGGTCTACGACGCGCTCGGAGCGGGATTCACGCTGCTGGTCGGACCCGGAGTGGACGCCGAACCCGCGGCGACGGCCGTGCATGCGGCGGCCGCCGAACACGGGATCCCGCTGACCGTGCTGCCGCTGGCCGATGCCCGGACCGAGGTCGGCCCGGCCGACCTGCGGGCGCTGTGGGGTGCCGACCTGGTGCTGGTCCGTCCCGATCAGCACGTCGCCTGGCGCGGTGCCGACCCGGCCGCGGCCGCGGCCGGTCTGCTGCGTGCCGCGGGCTGGTGACCCGATGAGCACCAACAACTTCCGCGACCACCTGCTGCCGGCCGACGATCCCCGGCTGACCGACCTGCGCGGCCTCACGGTGCGCGAGTACGCCGAGTACGCCACGACCGACCGCTTCGCCGGACCGATGATCAGGGGATGGGCCGCGCTCTATCCCCAGCCCTTCCACGGGGTCACCGCCGACGGCACCGTCGTGCCGGACCTGTTCCACCTCGGTGACGTCCGACCGGGCGAAGAGGCCCCGACCAAGGACATGGTGGTGGCCGCCGAATCCCTGCTCGCCACCCTGGATCAGACGAGCCGCGCCCGCGTGAGCTACCCGGTGGACGCGCACGAATGGCGGTCCTGGGCCAACCCGGAGTTCCTGCAGCACGACACCGGAGTGCGCCTGGACGAGATGGGCACCGCGACCCGGGACGCCGCACTGGCCCTGCTGGCCGCGACGCTGAGCCCGGCCGGGTTCGCCCTGGCCCGGACCGCGATGCGGATCAATGGGTATCTCGGCGACATCGTCGGACTGCCCCAGTTGATGAACGAGTTCAGCTACAACCTGGCCATCTACGGGGAGCCGTCACCGACCGAGCCGTGGGGATGGCAGTTGTTCGGGCACCACCTGGCGCTCAACGCCGTCGTCATCGGGCCGCGGCTGGTGCTCACCCCGGTGTTCTTCGGCGCCGAACCGAACACCACCGACGACGGCGATCCGGCCGGCCCGTTCGGATCGCGGATCGCTCTGGCGCGGGCCGTGATGGCCGCGCTCCCGGACGACCTGCGGGACCGGGCCGTCACCTACCGACAGATGGTGGACCCGGCGATGCCGGAGGGCCGGCTGCACCCCGGGGACGAACGCACGCTGGCCGGGTGCTTCCAGGACAATCGGGTGATCCCATACGAGGGGATCAGGGTGACCGACATGACCGGCCCGGCGGCCGGCCTGGTCCGGGAGATCATCCGGGACGCCCTGTCCTACCTGCCCGCCGGGCCGCTGGCCGCCCGGCTGCGCGAGGTCGAGGACCACGCGCAGGACACGTGGTTCTCCTGGATCGGCGGCTGGGCCGACCCGGAGCCGTTCTACTTCCGCATCCAGAGCCCGGTGCTGCTGCACGAACTCGACCACCACTGCGGGGTGTTCCTGGACAACACCGAACCCGCACCGTTCCATATCCACACCACCGTCCGCACACCCAACGCCGGGGACTACGGCAAGGCGCTCCTTGCCCGACGGTCTCCCGCCGGGACCGACTCCACCGCAGGGGAGCACCGATGACCTTCGAATACCTGATCAAGCCCGGCCAAGGTCCGCAATGGAAGGGTGTCCTGCCCGGCAAGCCCGAGCCGTACGTGCTGCGGCGCGGGGAGGGCGAGCACGCCATGCTGTTCGGTGACCTGTTCACCGTGCTGCTGTCCGGCGACGAGACCGACGGCCAGTTCGGTGTGATCACCAGCGACTCACCCGTCGGGGATATCATCCCGACCCACTCGCACGACGAGACCCACGAAACCTTCTACGTGCTCGAGGGCAAGGTGCGGCTGTTCTTCACCGACGCCGGCGGTACCAAGACCAGCCGGCTGCTCACCCCCGGCGACTTCGCATACGTGCCGGCCGGCACCCCGCACGCCTACCGGGTGGAGGAGGCGGCGCGGATGATGGGCACGATGACCGGCGGATTCGAACGGTTCTTCCAGCACATGGGCACGCTCACCGACCACAACACCAAGGAGCAGCCGCCATTCATCCCGGATTTCGGCCGGATGAAGGCCGCCGCCGGGGACCACCGGATGGCGTTCATGCCCGACTACCAGTGGCCGGACGCCTGATGACGCCTCCCGCATCGGCCGGGACGCCGACGCTGCCGCTCCCCGGGCCCCGGGTCGAGTGGGCGGCGTTGCCGCCCGCCCGGACCACCGCCGACGGGGTGCGGGTCCTCGCCGGCGTCCCGTACGCCGGGCTGCCCGGGGCTCGACCGCTGGAGCTCGACCTGTGGCTGCCCGCCGCACCCGGGACGGCCGCGACAGCCGTCCCGGCCGTCGTGTTCCTGCACGGCGGCGGCTGGCGGCTGGGCAGCCGGCACAGCGTCGGCCCCGCCTATGCCGGCGAGTCACCCTCGCCGTTGGAACGGCTGGCCCGGTCCGGGATCGCGGTCGCCAGTGTGGACTACCGGCTTTCCGGCGAGGCGGTCTTCCCCGCCCAGCTGCACGACGCGAAGGCCGCCGTCCGATGGCTGCGGGCCCGGGCCCCCGAACTGGGCATCGACCCGGACCGGATCGCCGCCTGGGGCGAATCGGCCGGCGGGCATCTGGCCGAACTGCTCGGGCTCACCGCCGGTCATCCCGTCCTGGAAGGCGCCGTCGGGGTCGACGGTTCCGCCGGCGAGTTGTCCAGTTCGGTGGCCGCGGTCGTGGCCTGGTACGCACCCTCCGACGTCGCGGCCGTCGCGGCCGATGCCGGCGCCGACCCGCTGGACGCCACCACCCGCGAAGCGCAGTTGCTCGGCGCGCCGGCCGCGGCCGTGCCCGACCGGGCCGCGCTGGCCAGCCCGATCGGTCACGTCCACCCTTCCGCGCCGCCGATGCTGCTGTTGCACGGCCGCGCGGACCGGTTCGTGTCGTGCCGGCAGAGCGAGCGGCTGCATGCCGCCCTGGTCGCCGCCGGCGTGGGCGCCCAGCTGCACCTGTACGACGACGCCGACCACATGTGGCTCGGCGCAACGGATGCCGCCGCCGACGCGGTGACCCGAACGATGACCTTCCTGCACCACCACCTTCGCGGAGAGCACCCATGAGAATCGTCGGCATCGACCGGCCCGGCACGCCCGGGGTCGAGGTCGCCACCCTGTCCGAGAACGGCGACACCGTCACGGTCATCGCGACCCTGCCCGACTACTGGGTCGACCCGGCCGGGTACCTGGCCCAGGAACCGGCCGGGCCCACCCTGGCGACCACGTCCGTCCGGCTCGTGCCGCCGGTCCTGCCCGAGGCGCGGGTGATCTGCATCGGACTGAACTACCTCAAGCACGTCGCCGAGGGGTCGTATAAGGATCAGGAGCTGCCCGAGCACCCCACCCTGTTCGCGCGATGGAGCCGGTCGCTGACCGTTGACGGCGCCGAGGTGCCCGTCCCTGCCAACGAGGACGGATTGGACTGGGAAGGCGAGATCGTCGCCTGGGTCGGTGCCCGCCTCGTCGACGCCACCCCTGACGAGGCCCTGGCCGCCGTCGTCGGATACTCCACCTTCAACGACCTCACGGCCCGACGCGCGCAGAAGCTCACCTCGCAGTGGATATTGGGGAAGAACGGCGACCGGTCCGGGCCGCTCGGGCCGATGGTCCCCGCGGCCGACGTGGGCGACCTGCGGGACGGACTGCGTCTGCAGACCCGGGTCAACGGCGTCACCGTCCAGGACGGCACCACCGACCAGATGGTCTACACCGTCGGTGACACTCTGGCCCACATCTCCCGGACGTTCACCCTGGAGCCCGGTGACCTCCTGGCCACCGGAACCCCGTCCGGCGTCGGTTACGCCCGCACCCCACCCTGGCTGCTCCAACCGGGGGACGTCGTGGAGGTCGAGGTCGACCGGCTCGGCACCCTGAAAACCATGATCGTGGGCCCCCACGAGCGCAAAGATCCGGCATGAAGACGATTCCAGACTGACCTGTACCAAACCGGGCTCATGCCAAGAGACATCATGTACATGCCCCGCACACTCGGCACTCCGACATCGGTCACCGGCCGCGTGGTCGCCATTCTCGATGTGTTCACCGACGAACCCGACGCACTGCCGCTGGTCACCATCAGCGAGCGTTGCGGTGACCGCTGTCCACCACCTGTCGGCTGGTCACCGAACTCCTCGCTGGGCGGCTCCTGAGCAGAAACGAGGACCGGGCCTATCGTCTCGGCCCCCGGATCTTAGAGTTCGGCCGACCGCGTCCACAGGGACTACCGCGCTGACGGGGTCAGCGGAGGACTGCGACTCCGACCGCGCCGCCAAGGTGGACCGGCGGACCCCGTCCTTGCTCGCCCAGGCCACAGTTCGGGTCTGGCGGTCCGTCCCCGGTCACCGGCCAACCGGGAACGGGCCGTTTCGATTCCGTTCCTCGGGGTGAATCGATGGCCCGGCGGAGGCGGTGGGTGATCCTCGATGGTCCCTTCCCGCCGGACGTCAGTTCGCTGGGAGCGGTGCGCGGAGGTGCTGGCCCAGGAAGTCGATGGTCCGGCGGAGCGCGTCGATTGCGGCTGGTGGGGAGCCAAGCCACATGTGGTCGGCGTCGTCGTACAGGTGGAGGCTGACGTCGACGTCCCTAGCGGCGAGGGCGGCATGCAGTCGTTCACTCTGCCGGTGGGAAATGAAACGGTCGGCCCGCCCGTGCAGCAGCAGGAACGGGGGCGCTCCGCCGTGCACGTGGTTGAGCGGGCTGGCCTGGGCGGCCAGTTCGGGAACGGAGACGGCCGGGGCCCCGAGTAGCATTGCCTCCCTGGTTGTTTCGTCGAGCGGGTCGGCGTGGGCGTCGGTGGCGACCGCAGCCAGATCGCTGGGCCCGTACCATGCGACGACCGCACTGACGTGGGTAGCCGGTCCGGTCGCTCCGACTTCGCCGTCCAGAGCAGCCCCGGCCAGGCCGAGTAGTTCGGCGAGGTGCCCGCCGGCCGATTCGCCCCAGGCGGCGATCCGGTCCGGGTCGACGCCGAGTTCGGTGGCCCGGGCCCGCAGCCACCGGACTGCGGCATTCGCGTCGTGCAGCTGGGCGGGGAAGACCGCCTCGCCGGAGAGCCGGTAGTCCACGCTGGCCACTGCAATGCCGGCTTGAGCGACCATCTCGAAGGGATTCGGCGAGGCGCCGGCGTAGGCCGGGCCTATTGTGTGCCGACTGCCCAGGCGCCATCCGCCGCCGTGAAAGAAGATCACCAACGGGTGCAGTGTGGTGCTGGCGGGTGGGAGCCACAGGTCCAGCTCGAGGGGTCGGGCGCCGGGCAGGCTGCCGCAGGGAACTCCCGCGAGCATCCGGACCCCACCGGCGGCGGGCCGCGCGGGCGGCAGGGGTGCCGTTTCCACCGGTGGAGGGGAGGCGCACCCGCCGGCGAGTCCGGCCGCGGCCGTCGGTGGACGACCAGCCGGCGCCGGCTCAGCGGCCGGGAAGCCGTCCGCGGGTGGAACTCCATCCGGGGCAGCCGGATCCGGACGGTCGACCACCGGCGCACAGTCCGGCGACGATCCGTCCACCTCGGATGTCGGGGTGGAGCCGGCGGGTCCGTCGGCGACGGCGGCGACCGGTGCCCCGGTGGCCGGGGAGTCGCCGGACGGGGTGCAGTGGCCGCGGATGAACGAGTACTTGAACCGAGAGGCGCAGGAGGGTGGGGACCACCCGTTGGTGCATCCAGCTGGTGCGGCGCAGGCGTTGGCGATCCCGCGGTCGCAGGCGGACCGGATGTTCCTGGTCGCCGAGACCCAAGGTGTGCTGAGTCCGCAGCAGGTCGACGGTTCCCGCCGGCTGCTCACGACCAGCCCACCGTCGACGCCGATCCTGACTGCTGGAGGTTCCCGCGGATGACGACCACCGAGAGCAAGACCACGAGTGCGCCGCGGACGGCGCGGTTGGCGCGTCGGTCCCGCCGCGCTGAACTCGACCGAACGCTGCGGTAGGACGCCGCTGCTGTCAAATGCTGCTGTCTAAACGGCCAGCAAGATCACCAGGGATCAACTACATGGCTTCTGACCTGCGCAAACACTGCGCGCCCGGAGGGATTCGAACCCCCAACCTTCTGATCCGTAGTCCCGGCGGAGGTCAATCAGCCTGTGTCGCAGGGTCTCTGACGTGCGGCGACGTGTCTGCCGGTGTCGGGCAGGATGTGTCGAAATCGGCACCTATTGCTGTCAACTGCTGCTATCAAGTTCGCTTCCGGACCCCTGGGATCGCAACCACTTCGGCAGCAGTTCCGCAGACCCTCACGGCGCCTTCAAGTATGCCACCGGGCGACGCTGATGTCCGCGGCTGATCGTGCACAGACGACAATGGACGAATGCGGTGAGGCTCGTTCGGGTGACGACCTGAGTGGGCTCTTGGCGGCGGTCGCCGACGAGGGATGGGGCGGCGACGCGGGCCGACGGGCGGTCGGCATCATGCGGTCCGCGTGCCGGCGGGAGGCGATGCACTGGACCCGCAGGGCCGGCTGGCTGACCGACGAGGGACTGTCCGAGGTGTGGGAGCAGTTGGATCGGCTCGTGCGTGCGGGCCGTTTCGCCGACGCGCCCGGGCTGCTGCGGGTCGCGGTCCGCCGGGCGTACGCGGCGGAGGCGGCGGCCGCGCAGACGTGCATGGGGTCGGCGTCGACCCGGGGTCTGATCGGCGCGGTCCGTCGCGCCGACGTGCATGCCGTCACTGGCCTCGACGAGGAATCGCAGGTGGTCGAAACCGGTGGGTCGAGTCGGCCCGCGGCGCCGGCCTGGATGCGGACCGTGGCGGCGGTGCTGGCGATGGAGGGCTGGTCGTGGCCGGTCCCCCCTCTTGATGCGGTGATGGCGTCTGCGGCCGGCGCGGCGAGCACGTCCCGGCGGTGTCGGTCGACGATGGCCGCGCACCGGACGGGGGTGCCGGCGGCGACGTGGTCGGCGCTGGAGCTGTTGACGTTGGGGTCGGGGCCGGGGTGTCGTCCTGAGGCGCGGGCGACCGGGGCCGCGATGCAGATCGATGCCTTGGGCGCGGCCGGCGTTCGCGCCAACCTGGAGCTGATGCGCGTGGTCCGGGCGGCCGTCGAGGGGCGTCCGGTTCGGACGGGTCGGAAGCGGGCGGCGTGATGGCCCTGCACTCCGTCGACGGGCCGGACGCCTTCGGTGCCGATGAGGGCGTCGACGTCGATGCGGATGCCGGGTTTTTCGACATGTCGCCGGCCGGCGCCGAGCAGGTGACCCTGCAGATCCGGTCGATGATGGAACGGGCGTGGGAGTACATCGCCATCGCCTACCAGGGCCGCGCGCACATCGCGCTGGGCTACGAGACCTGGGACGAGTACGTCGACGACCGCCTGAGCGACCTGCGGCTCACCGTTCCGCGTCAGGAGCGAGGCGCAGTGGTGCGGTCGTTGTCGCGGGCGCAGATGTCGCTGCGGGCGATCGCGAAGGTCCTGGGCGTCGACGTGGCGACGGTGCACCGGGCGCTGGGCGGGACCGACCCGGCCGGCCGGGCAGAACGTGACGGGGCCGACGAGGCCGCGCCGATCCGCGGGCGTGATGGCAAGCAGTACCCGCGCCGGCGCCGGCCAACGGCAACGCCTTGCGCGATCTGCGGCGAGGTCCACGACGGGGACCCAGACGAGTGTCCGTGGGACCTGTTTGCGCAGGGGCTTGGCCCGCGGCCGGAGCGCCGGGATGGCAGGTCTGGTGCGTCGGTGGATGACCGGCAACGTGGGGAAATGGTGGAGGTCAAGGCGGATCGCCCCGACGACACTGGCGCAGATTCGTCTCCGCAGTCAACCACCGCCGACGAGGTACAGGCTGCGACGATCCTGGACTCTGTGACACGAGCGGTCTGCCTGGTCGACGAACTGGCCATGCTGCCCGAACTGGTCGACGAGATCGAGGTCTCCGATGTGGCAGCGGGGCCGGCTGAGCTTGCGGCCGGCATCCGCGAACTGGTCGAACACCTTCGGGTCCAGGCCGCGGCGATCGGCTCCCTGGCCGATCGGCTCGAAAGGATCGCACCGACGAGGTGATCTGGGTTTCGCGCCCGATGCGAAGTTGAAAGGCGTCGTCCGACGACGCCGTCTCACCGGGCAGCACCTGGGAACAATCCTTGGCGCAGTTGCATAGCTCGATACTCTTGGTCGGGGCAGGGAGGTGTCCGCCGCATCTGATGCGGCAATCGCGCCCGGGCCGGTTCCACTGGCCCGAGACCTGGCCGGCCGGTTGATGGCGCCCGGCACGCGCATCTCCCTCGATGTCCTGGTGGCCGACTTCAAGCGGGAGAAGACTCCCGAGTCGATTCATGACGCCTACCAGGCCCTACCAGGCCGTGTCCTTGGCCCGATGTATATGCGATCTTCTCCTCCTACCTGCGTCATCGCGCGGAGGTGGAAGCATTCACCTGGCGGAGCAGGAACGAGAGGGCCGAGATCCGATCCAGGATCGAGGAGATCGATCCGTCGGAGGGCCTGCGCGCCAGGCTGCTGGCCCGACTTGACTCGTGAGTCCGCGCTTCCTCGCTGACGAGAACATCAATCAGGACCTCAACATCGCAGAGGTCCGGCGGCGAGCGGCTACTAGCCGTTCTTGATCGAATGGAGCACCTATTCGGTCGGCTCGCCAGAAGGAGGAGGGGTGGAGTCGGTCGCGTCGCTGCGCTGAGGCCGTCTAACCCGACCTTTAATGAAGAGTCTCCTGTTCTCCCATGTAATAAGATGGACATTGACTGTGGGATCGATCTCTGAATGATAGATGGGATCGTCACCCTCGGGAGCCAAAGCATCCCACCAATCATTGTAGAATTCGGTCATCCTCCAGCCGGAAGTGCGCGAGGTGTAGCTCCCTAGGCCGACCATCCGCACCGCCAGGTCCGACATCCCCGCGCCAACCGATTCCACTGCCTGACCCAATCGTGTACGCAATTCGATAACAGCGCCGTGCGTCAAGGCGAAGTGCAGGTAGCGCCCGACCGGTTCGTCGAAAGGAGCCGAGTCACCCAAGAGCAGACTTTCCATGAAAGCGGCGATTGCGCGATCGATCAAAGTTCGATTGACGGATTGAACCCAATCCTTCGTGCTCGCGGCGAGATGTTGTCGCCGTGAAACACTATCCCACAAGTCCAGTGCTGATGAAGTGGGAAGGACCGCGAGTTCGCGTACCAACTCCTCCGCGGAATTGGTCGATTCGAGGCCTGCAATTAAGTCTGCCGCCCAATTGACTAGGCCGTCCCGAGCATTGAAAACAAGACCGTATTCTTGGCCCATCTCTGGAATGCACTGGATCAGGATTCGGATAAGGGCCAGCCGCTCTTCGGCCGTCCGGTCGGTTGGGAGGCTGCTTGCGGCACCTTTGGAGATCGCGAGATAGACCTTTCCCTCTTCTGGATCGAGGAGCCTACTTCGTAGGTAGCCCCCGTCGCCTGATAAAGCGTGAAGTACCGCATCTTGAACCGCGCGGTCGGAGACATCATGTGCCGGAATCGACATGGCGAAGTATCTATCGAAGTAGTCTTCATTGCAGACGCGAAAGCTTTCTGAATCAGAGACCAAGCCGAAGTCATTCTTTGCTCGCAGCTTAGGGAACAATTCCTTTAGGAGGGACTTTGCATCATTGTGACTCGAAGAATCCACGTCCGCGATTAACGGCTCGATGTCAGCAGGCTCGAAGGTGGGCCCCCCGCTGGCATATATCAGCTTTCCTGCATGTCCGCTGAGCAGCACTGGCTTCCACTGGGGAAGTTGTGCGTAGACGCTCGGGAACGCGACACGAAGGAGGGTGAGGAGCGTGACGTCCACGTCATCAATCTCGCCAACGTCAACCATCGGAAGGTGATGACGCAGTTGGGCAATGAACCGGTCGATCGCCCTTGGCGTCGTGAGCTGATTGCGCAATACATCTGCTACCGCAGAGATCCTGCGCGAAGTGACTTCTTGACGTCCTGCAGCCCGAAGGGCTGCATCAATGCCCTCCTCAAGGCGCTTAATCAGTTGATATCCAAGTAGGGGTGGCACGACCAGCGGATATTGGACAATCTTCTCCATGAATTGCTGAGCAGCCTTGATGTCGTCGTTCAAACTTGCTCGTAAGGCGCGAAAGATCGTCCCTTCATCGTATGCAAGCAGATACTGAACGCCCGGGAATCTACCAAGAAGTCGAACGACCTTCAGGAGGCCAAGTAATTCCTCAATTTGCAGACGATCAATATCATCCGCCACGATGAGAACGGGAGTCTGGATATCGCGAAGGGTTGCCGCTGCTTCTGCGAACGCCTTCTCCCAAGGGGGCGAATCCGTCAGGATCTTGCCGCCGGCCTTGATGGCTTCGGCAACAGATCCGCCTGCGAACGGAATAAGTGTTGCTGTCGGGGCTGATACTTGAGCCAGCGTTCCAAGTGCCCTTCGAAACGTTTTTCCGCGCTTGCGAGGGACTGCCTCGGATAGGCATGAGTAGAATTCGCTCAAGAGTCCCGCAGTGTCACTTGTCGACCATGGTGTGAACCTTGCGACACACCAGTCCTGATCCTGCTGTCGGAGGCTCTCGACAATCATTGCTATGAGCGAGCTTTTCCCGCTGCCCCAGGGTCCCGTGAGTCCGAAGACGACGCTAGAGTCCCATGAATGGCTATTCCGGATCAGGTGGGCGGCCTTTTCTGCGTAAGGTGCTCGACCGAGCCCATCCTCGGCCTTGTTATGGATTGGGTCGTCATTCCAGTTTGCCGTCACAGTTTCATTCCCGCCTTATGCAGCGAAGTTACCATATCTGAGACTGACCGAGCTATCTGTCTTTTGGGCTACCTTGCGTGCTGGACTGGGCGCATCCCGCTCGATGGCGCGACCAAATGCTCTTAGCTGCCACGTCTGCCTGGCGTCTCGATCGACGCCAGGTTTCAGCCCGAGGTAGAAGTGTTGAAGGCAATCGGCCCAGGCGGCTGCCCTTGCGTCAAGCGCTGTCCAGCCCGGGCTGCGGGCGGGCAGTCGGCCGAAGTCGATGTCGATCACTCTCCGATGGAACCACATTGTTTGGGTGCCGTTCGACCGTGTTTGTAGACCTTGGTTTGTGGTTCCGCGCCCGCCACGGATGAACCGTGGTGCGGAGCTTGGCGGAGCTTGCGTTCGTGGTGCGTATGAGCATTGACCTCGGGTGGTCTACACGTGGTTTATAGCTCGCGGATCCACTCAGCACAGGTAGGTGATGCATCCGTCGCCGGCTGATCCGGCCGAACCTGTGGGAGCCTGCTCATGCTACGAGTCCTGTCCGCCCCTGATGACACCTCCGCGCCGGCGACACCGGCGCCCGCGCCGGCTGGCGGGAGCAATCCGCTGACCGGCGCGACGGAGACGACGTTGCCGGGTCTGGCGACGTTCAAGGGCCTGGTGCTCGGCCTGATCCCGTACGCCTTGGTCGCTTGCGTCGCCGCGTTCCTGATCGGCGCGATCCTGTGGGCGGTGGGCGCGTTCGGTCACAATCCGCAGCATTCGTCGCGGGGCAAGACGACGTTGATCGTCGCCCTTGTGGCGGCGCTGCTCGTCGGCGGCGCCGCTTACCTGGTGGGGTGGTTCCACGGGATCGGCGAGACGGTGTCGGCGCCGGCGGCGGTGACGCACCTGTTGGAGCCGGCCGCTTCGTTCGTGTCGGTCTGAGGCCGCGGCGATGTTGACTCCCGAGCGCCCGAACGGGCGCCGGCGGTGGCTGCTGGTGACCGCCGGGCTTGGCCTGGCCGGCCTGGTCGTGGTGACTGCGCTGGTGGCGTTGTCATCGGATGATTCGTCGGCAAGTCGTGCGTCGGTCATCACGCCAGCGCGGTCGTCGCGGCAGGCGGTGGTTGCGTCCACCGCGCCGGTGTCGACGAGTTCGTCGGTGATGTTGCCGGGCGGCCGGCCGGACTCCGTGCTCATCGGTGGGCAGACCAACCATCTCGAGTTCGCTCGTCTGGTCGCGACGGCGCTGTGGGCGTACGACCCGTCCACGGACTTCGACGCCCGGAACCAAGATCTGCTGTTCGCGTCGGCGCCCGCCCCGTACGGGGACCAGGCCCGGCTGGCGCAGGATCTCGCGGCGCTGACTTCGTCCGGGTCGGCGCTGGACTCAATGCGGAAGAACCGAACCACGGTGACGGTGGAGCTGACCGACATCGAGGTGTCGGTGTGGGCGGCCAACCGGCTGGCCGGGATCGGTGCGTCGCCCGGGGTGTACGGGATCGACGTCACCGGTGAGCAGACCATCACCACCAAGGGCGGCCCGCCCATGGTCGTGCCGGTGCAGTTGGGGTTGACGGTGGCGTGCCCGCCGGCGACGACGTTCTGCACGTTGGACGGGGTGCTGCCGGCGCACCTGCAGGACGCGTTGGGGTCGAAATGATCTCGACCGTCCGCAAGGTCCAGTTGATCGCGCCGGCCACGGTCGTCCTGCTGGTGGCGATGGCCGCGGTCGTGACGGTCGCCGCGGTGGCGCAGCCGGACACGTCCGTGGCCGTGCCGGGCGGGTCGGCGTGTGTGCCGGTGACGGGCAGCACCGGCGGCGCCCTGGATGCGGCGCAGGAACGCAACGCGAGAATCATCATCGGCGTCGCGCTGGCCCGCGGCCTCGGTTCGACCGGGGCGGCGATCGGGGTCTCCGTCCCCCTGGCGGAGTCGACGCTGTTCAACTACGCGAACGACGGCACCTCGACCCTGGTCGGGTCGGCGGAGGGCCGGCAGCTCAACGACACTGAACGGGCGGTGGCCCGGGAATCCCTGGCGTTTCCGCATGATCGGGTCGGGAACAACCTGGACTCGATCGGTTTGTTCCAGCAGCGGCCGATGACCGGCTGGGGCACGCCGGCGGAGCTGATCGACCCGGCCACGGCGGCGGGGAA
Source organism: Nakamurella sp. (assembly GCF_048594475.1). Lineage (NCBI taxonomy): Bacteria > Bacillati > Actinomycetota > Actinomycetes > Nakamurellales > Nakamurellaceae > Nakamurella > Nakamurella sp. The sequence continues at coordinate 33,787 of NZ_JBMDXT010000111.1, forward strand.
GTTCTTCGACCGGCTGGTCCAGGTGCCGGGGTGGCAGGGCATGCCGCCGTGGAACGCGGCGCAGACGGTGCAGGGTTCGCCGTCGTCGGACGGTGGCATCTACCGCGACATGTACCGGCAGGCCACCGGAATCGTCACCGACCTCAGCACTACCAGTGCCGGCGAACCCTCAGCCGCTGCGGCGGCGGCTCCGGGGTGCGGGTCGGCGTCGGTCGCCCAGGTCGCCGCCACCGGCGGTGGTGGGTCGGCGGCGTGGGGCGGGTATCAGAACGGGCGGATTCCGGCGTCGGCGTTGTGCCCGGTGCCGTCCGCACCTGCACTGTTGTTGGAGTGCCGGGCGGCGGCGGCGTTCGACCAGCTGAACACGGCGTTCAAGGCGGTGTTCGGGCAGGACATCGGGATCACCGACGGCTACCGCTCCTACGACGAGCAGGTCGCCTGCCGGGCGGAGAAGGGCAGCCTGTGCGCCGACCCGGGAACGAGCAACCACGGGTGGGCCAAGGCTGTGGATATCGGCGCCTGCTGCGCCGTCAACAGCGGCAGCGGGGCGGCGTTCGACTGGCTGACCGCCAACGCGGGCCGGTTCGGCTGGGTCCATCCGCCGTGGGCGCAACCTGGCGGGTCGAAACCTGAACCGTGGCATTGGGAGTACGGGGCGATCTCATGAATTGGCAACCTCAATCGGGCACCGAGGCGATCACCGGGTGGATCAACCAGGGCGTGCTGTTCGCGTTGGTCCTGGCGGTCGCGGCGGTGGTCGTGTGTGCGGCGACGTGGGCAATCGGTTCGCTGGCCGCGAACGGCGCTGTCGTCTCGAGGGCGCGGACCGGTGTGGCGGTGAGCCTGGCCGCCGCGCTGCTGCTGGGCGGCGGTGTCACGTACGTGCACTGGACAGACGGTCAGGCCTCCGCGTTCGCCGGCGACCCCAAGGACTACGGCATCCAGGACGCGCCGCAGACGCCGGCGCAGTGGGAGTTCATCGACCTGTCCGACCGGTGGACGGGGAACATCAACGCGGTCCGGGCCAAGGACGGCCTGCCACCGCTGAGCACGGATGGTGGGCTGGCGGAGCGGGCGCGGTCGTGCGCGAGCAGCCGCGCCGGGCAGGGCGGCGACTGCCCCCGCAACTACTTCTCCTGCCGGCAGGACACCGGGATGGTGTACGCGGCGTGGGACTACGGGCCGGGGGACCTGGACAAGCTGAACCAGGACCTGGCCGAGGACTTCATCCGGAACCCGAACCCGTGGGGCGGCAACGACACCCACCGCACCCTGGACCCGTCGGCGGATATGCGGTCGGCGTGGGTGGCGTTGCGGGACAACGCGAACAAGAAGGCCGTGGTCGTCGCCCTGCTGGAAAACGGGGCCGGGCTGGCGGAGTGGAACGAATGCGGCACCTTCCAATGACCCACCCTGAACCGATGACGACAAAGGAGCTCTCGTGACCACGATGGTGGCGGCGGATGGGGTGCAGGACTGGTTGTCCGACGCCTCGGACGACGTGCTCAAGCGGATCGCCGCCGGCGCGGTGAACGCGAACCAGTGGATGATGCTCAAGGCGATCGACCAGATCAACTCCGGGCTGCGGATCAACCTGGGCGCGGACTGGCTGCAGGACGTGCTGAGCATGATGCGGTACCTGGTCCTGCCGGTCGTGGGCCTGTTGTTCGTGTTCCAGGTGGTGACCGCGATGCTGGCCCGGTCCCCGTCCGGGCTGTGGCGGGCGGTATGGGGCAGCGCCCTGGGCTTGTTCCTGGGGTCGGCGTGCGCGGTGCTGACCGCCGGCCTGCTGCTGATCGTGGACCAGTTCTCCAACTACCTCCTCGGCGGGGCGCAGGCCGCGGCGCAGGACGGCATCAAGAAGGCGTTCGCGATGCAAGGCGCCATCGAAGGCTCCGGGTGGCTGGTCGTGACGTTGCTGGCGGCGTTCGGGACCCTGGCGTGGGCGACGATCATCGTCATCCTGTTCCTGCGGAAGGCGATGATCATCGCGACGATGGTGTTCGCGCCGTTCGCGATGGCCGGCCTGGCCTACGGGAAAACCAAGTCCTGGGCCGTCAAATGGGCCGAGCTGGTCTTCGCGCTGGCCCTCTCGAAATTTGTCATCTGCGCGATCCTGACCCTCGCCTACAGTGCGGTCGCGTCGTCGGTCACCGGGGACATCTCCGATGCCCTGTTGGGGTCGGTATGGGTGCTGCTGGCCGCGTTCAGTCCGTTGGCGGTGCTGCAGTTCGTGCACTTCGCCTCGGAGCAGATCACCGCCGCGAACTCCACCGGCACCGCCGCCGCCCTGCGAAACGCGAGCCGTGGGGTGGGGATGACCCGGCACGGCACCGCCGCCCTGGCCGGCGGCGCGGGTGCGGTCGGCGGCTGGCTCGCCGGCAAAGCCGCCACCGGCGGTAAGGCCAACCAGCCGACCAGCCCCGCATCGGCCGTCGGCGGACGACCGACCGCCGCGGCCGGCGCTGGAGCCGGCAAGGCAGGTACGGACGGGACCGCCTCGGGCGCAAACGGATCCGGAACCGCCTCGCCTTCGGCGACTGGCGGTGACGGGCCGGCGCCGGCCGCTCTGAGTGAGGTCGAGCCGGTGGGTTCGTCGCCGGCGGCCGCGACCGGATCCCCGGTCGGGGAGTCTCCGGACGGGGTGCAGTGGCCGCGGATGCGGGAGCACTTCAACCAGCAGTCCCAGGCGGGTGGGCATCACCCGACGGTGCACCCGGCCGGCGCCGCGCAGGCGTTGGCGATCCCGCAGTCGCAGGCCGAGCGGATGTTCCTGGTCGCCGAAACCCAGGGGCTGTTGGGCCCGCAGCAGGTCGACGGCTCCCGCCGGCTGCTGACCACCAGCCCGTCGTCGACGCCGATCCTGACCCCGACTCCCGGAGGCACCCGAGCATGACCACCACCGAGAAGCCCACGAGCACGCCGCGGACCGCCCGGTTGGCGCGGCGGTCCCGCCGCGGCCTGATCCTGAACCTGACCGCGCCGCAGGCCATCACGCTGATGGTCGCGATCCTGCTGGTCGCCGCCTGTGTCCCGATGCTGGGGATTAGCGCGGCGTTCTGGGTGGGGCTGCTGGTCGGCGGTCCGCTCACCGGGCTGGCGTTGGTGAGATACGACGGGTTTCCGCTGGTCGAGTGGTCGCCGATCCTGTGGCACTACTGGCGGCGCCGCCGGACCCGGCAGAACGGGTTCCGCGCCACCGCCACCCCCCGCACGGCGGGGCGGCTCGCGCTACCCGGGCAGGAAGCCCGGCTGATCACCCTGACCGCACCCGATGGGTCGGTGACCGTGCACGACCCGTGGTCCGGCGGGTACACCGCGGTGCTGCGGTTGCGGGCGCCGGCGTTCCTGCTGCTGGACCCGGAAACCCAGGACGCCCAGGTCAACGGGTGGGGGCGGGTGCTGGCCGGGATCTGCCAGTCCAACCTGATCAGCCGCATCCAGGTGCTGGAACAGTGCGTCCCGGACTCCGGCGACGGCCTGCGCGACTACCACGCGACCCACGCGCACGGGCAGGACCTCTCATCGTGGGCGGCGGAGAACTACCGGGACCTGATGGATTTGGCCGGCCCCGCCTCGTCCCGCAGCGACGTCCTGCTCGCGCTGACACTGGACTCGAAACGGTGCCGGGGCCTGGTGCGGAAGTCCGGCGGCGGGCACACCGGCGCCCTGAAGGTCCTGGCCGGGCAGCGGCGGGTCGTCGAAGCCGCGCTGGCCGCGTCCAGCCTGGCCGTCGAAGGCTGGCTCACCCCGGCCGAGTTGGCGTATGAGTTGCGGTGCGCGTACGACCCGGCGATACGCCCGATGCTGGACTACCGCCCCACCGCCGGCCGCGACCTCTCTTCGGCGGGACCGTTGGCGGTGCAGGAACACTGGGACTACCTGCGCACCGACACCGCCTACCACTGCGTGCTGTGGCTGATCGAATGGCCGCGCAGCCTGGTGTATCCGACGTTCCTGGCGCCGTTGGTGCTGACGCCGGGGATCGACCGCCGGTTGAGCCTGATATACGAACCCGTCCCGACCGGGAAGGCGCTCAAGCAGGTCCAGCACGACAAGACCGAGCTGATCTCCAACGCGCACGACCGGCACCGCCTGGGCCAGGTGGAGAACCTCGCCGACACCGACGAACTCGCGGACACGTTGCAGCGGGAGGCCGAGATCAACGCCGGCCACGGCGACATCGGCTACGCGGGCCTGCTCGTCGTGTCCGCTTCGACGTTGGATCAGTTGACGTTGGCGGTGGGGGCGGTGCGGCAGGCCGCTATCCAGGCCGGCTGCGAGGCCCGGGTGCTGGCCGGGCAGCAGATGCAGGCCTTCGCCGCCGCCGCACTCCCACTCACCCGAGGATTCTGACCATGCGCGAAAATGACACGATCACCGCGCATTCCGGCGGCTACCTGCCCGACGACGCGAAGCGCCAGGACCGGCGCACCGCCAGACGGGATTGGCGCGCCGCCGCGGACCAGTTGGTCCGGGAGCAGCAGGACCGGGCGGCCGCGGCGAAGGCGGCGGAGATCGCCGCGCGGAAGGCGGAGTACCGGTCCCGCACCCCGAAGTCGGGAGAGAAGCGGCCCTGGGCCGGCCGCACCACCCACGGGCTGAAGCTGCGCAAGCATCGGGCGACGACGGCGAACCTGTCGCACGTGTACCCGTTCCTGGCCGACGGCGGCCTCGGTTCCGCCGGTGTCTACGTGGGCCGGGACTCGTACTCGGGGGCGTCGTTCTGCTACTGCGGGTTCGACCTGTACAACCGGCGCCCGAGGTTGGTGTCGAACACGAACATCATGATGGTCGGCAACATCGGCTGGGGAAAGACGAACACCGCGATGGCCCTGGCCGTACGGAACCTGCCGTTCGGCCGCCGCATCGTCGTCCCCGGCGACCCCAAGGACGACTGGCTCCGCCTGGCCATCGCCCTCGGCGGGCAGGGCATCCGCCTGGGCCGCGGCCTACCCGCCCGGCTCAACCCGCTGGACGGTGGTGTCAAGCCGGCAGGGAAAGACCCGGCGATGTGGCATTCCGAGGTGTGGTCCCGCCGGCAGAAGCTGCTCATTGCCCTGGTCGCCACCGCCGCCCCCGCGATCGCACCGCTGGAACCCCTCGCTGTCGCTGCCCTCGACCTGGCGCTGGCCGCTGCCGTCCAACATTCGGGCACCCCGACCCTGCCGGACGTCGCGCATCACCTCGCGGCACCGGACCCGGACCGGGCCAAGGCTGCGGGGTATGACGCGGAGTTGCTGCGGCGCCGTGGGCAGCCGGTGTATGCGGTGTTGTCGTCGTTGATCAACGGTCACCTGGGCGGCCTGTTCGACGGGCCGTCGACGGTGCGGTTCGACCCGTTGGCGCCGATGATCGCCCTCGGCTCGGCGGCGTTGGGGGATGACGACCTGCTGCAGTCGCTGGTGATGCTGTGCTGCTCGGCGTGGGTCGGGTCGACGATGTCGGATCCGGCGTTCGGGCAACGATTGTTCGTGTACGACGAGGCGTGGCGGATCATCAGCGGGGAGGCGCAGCTGGACCGGATGAACGCCGACCTGCGGCTGTCCCGGCATTACGGCATCGCGAACATCCTGGCCATGCACGCCCTGTCCGACCCGGACAAGGTCGGCCACGCCGATTCCGCCGCCGTCAAAAAGGCCCAAGGGCTCCTGTCGTTGTGTGACACGAGGGTGGTGTTCCGGCAGGCCCCCGGTGAACTCGACCGCGCCACCGCCGATCTCGCTCTCACCCAGGCCGAACGGGAAGTCGTCGCCGGCGCCGGCGTCGGCGAAGCCCTCTGGAAACTCCCCACAAAATCGTTCCGAGTACAGACCATCCTGTCCGACCGCGAAAAGCAGATGTTCAACACCGACCAGCGCATGACCAACATGTCGAAAGCCCTGTGAGGACAACATGTTCAAGACAATCGCGCAACTCGCTCACCGTACTCCGAACCGGGCCGCGACGTCCAGCGACGACCGGACTTCTATTGCCGCCATGGCCCGGGTGACCGCCGGCGCCGTCATCACCGACCAGGCCGTCGTCGGGGGCAGTGCGGTCGCGCTCGGCGCGGTCACCATCGCCGGGCGGGCGCAGCTGGTCGAGCACGGCATGCTCGGCGGCACCGCCCGCCTGCAGAGCCGGGCTGTGCTCTCCGGGTGGGCCGCCGCCATCGAAGAATCCATCATCGACGGGGATGCCTGGGTGTTCGGCCGGGCCGTCGTCTCCGGCCGGGCGAGCGTCGCCGGCCACGCCCAGGTCTTCGGCGACGCCACCGTCACCGCGGGTGCCGTCGTCGACGGCCACGCCTGGATCCACGGCCACGCGATGGTCACGGGGCAGGCCTGGGTGAGCGGGCGGACGCAGGTCGGCGGCCACGCCATGGTCTGCGGCGACGCCAGCATCAGCGGGGCGTTGCGGATCGGCGGGCATACGGTGATCGGCGACGGCGCCGACATCACCCGCCCCACCGACTTTGAGACGCACCGGCTCAGCTGGGGCGAGTATGTCACCCTGTACCGGTGCGACGACGGCACCGTCGGGCTCGGCCGCAGCGAGAACAACCACGGACCGGTCACTCTCGGACGCACGCACCTGCTCGACGGCAGGCTCACCGCCCGGATCGAGGAACTCACCGAACTCTGGTCGGCTCCATCGACGGGCGAAGTCTGACCGCGGTCAGTACATGCCGGACATCATCCGGGCGGCCACCCGGGCCAGCCACAGGCCCAGCACCAGACCCAGGAGCAGCGATCCGATGACCACGAGGAAGTACAGGACGACCGCCGCGGCGGCGGTGCCCAGCACGATCAGGACGCCGTTGCCGACGTAGCGGGCGATCGTCCATCCGCGGGTGGTGGTGTCAGGTGCGTGCGGCATCGGTGGCCTCCTCGGTCAGGACCTGCCGGACGGTCTGCAGGTGCCGGTGCACGTCCCGCACGGTGTTTCCCGGGTCGTAGACGGTGATCTGCCCGGCGGTGACCCGGCCGCTGGGGCAACGGATCTCCCACCGCACCTTGCGTCCCGGCTCGACCCACTGGTCCAGGCCGTCGCGCAGGACATCCATAGTGGACTGGACGTCCTCCCGGAGGGATGTCTCGGCGTCGGTGCCCAGCACCGTGATGGTGATCGTGTACATGGGGTTCACTGTCGGCTCCTTCGAGCGGTGTGCGGTGAAGGGCGGGAAAGTTGTGGATGGATCCGGAGCGATGTGGACAACTCACGCCGGGTGCCAGGAACTCGAACCGGGCTGGAAGTCACAGGGTGGGTCGCGGTCCGCGGATCTCGGCCCAGGCGGGTCGCTGTTCGTAGTCCTTGGTGGCCCGGGGTTTTGCCGCCTGGTAGCGGTTCACGGGCAGGACCAACGGCGCGAGCGCGGACAGCTCCCGCCACTTGCGTTCGGTGGTGGCCCAGGCCGCCTGGTCGTGGATCCGCCAGGTCAGGCCGCCGATGCGGATGATGGCCAGATTCTGGGTGGCGTCGAAGACGTGGTCGACGGTGTCGGTGCCGTGGGCGCGGACCATCATGACCGGTCCGTGATCCGCTGGCCCGGTGGTGACGGTCTTGGGCAGTCGGGAGGCGTTGTACCAGGAGTCGATCCACGCTTCGGCGTACTGGCGGGCGGCGAGCTGGTCGTGCAGGTAGATCAGCAGGTTGTCGGTGGAGACCGCGATGTGACCGCCCCAGTCCTTGCGGTTGCCGGATCCGTGGGTATCCAGGGTCAATTGTTGTTCGCCGGCGATGTCGACGGTGGCCAGGATCTGCTGGCCGGCGCTGGGCGGCTTCTCGGCCCTCGTCTGGGTGGCCCGGCGGACCGCCGCGGCGAGCGGGTCTCGTCCTTGGTGGACGCTCATCGGCCGATCCCGCCTGGATGGCAGGCAGTCTCGGCTGGTTCGGTCTGGTCCCACCGGTAGATCGCGCCGGGCCGGGCGAACGCGACCGTGCCGTCGGCCCGCACGGTCAGCTGCTTCTGCTCGTGCGTGCCGGAGGCGTGCGCGACCCCGGCCAGCACCAGATGCAGATGAGTGCGGTCCAGACCGGCCAGCGCGCCGCCCAGGTTGACCTGGGTGTCGTTGCCGGACAGGGAGGCGGCGATCTGCAGGAACCGTTGCTCACCGCCGGACAGTGCACCCATCTGGGCGGGGATGGCGTCGAAGTCGATCCAGTGGCCGGACCCGGTGGGGTGCACCCACGGGCAGCCTGGGTCGGCGAACCGGCCGTCGAAGCCGCGGATGAGCAGTTCGGTTGCGGCCTCCAGGCCGTAGATGCCCTTGGCCCAGGCGCGCAGCTGGGCGTGATGCCGTTCGACGTCGCCGGTCATCACAGGCTCCGGCCGGCGGGCAGCGACGTGGTGGCGTCGGGGATCTCGATGAGCAGGGGCATGGTCGGCGGGTAGTAGCTGGTCGCGCCGGGGATCTCGGCGAACTGCACCGCCACGACAGGACGCGCACCCTGCAGCCGGTGCAGGGTGACGTGCCGACGGGGACCTGTGTCGGGGATGACGACGTCCCCCAACTGCAGCTGCATGGCCGTGATGGTGCGGACGAGGTAACCCATGACGCTTCCTCCTGATCGTCGGTTGTCGCTGTGTGGTGCGGGGAATCGGCGGGAGCTGTTGCCCCCGGCCGCCGTTGCGGCGCGCGTTTCAGGGGCCGGCCTCGGCGCGGACGTCGGCGTAGAAATCGATGTGGCCGCACGGGTTCGTCCAGCCGTCGCACGCGAGGCGACGGGACCCCTCGTAGGAGATCGCTGGGGTGATGTCGCCGCGGGGTCCGCTGCAGGTTCGGCAGACCCACCGCAGGGTGAGCGTGATCAGGTGTTGGCCGGCGTGGTCGGCGCTGCCCGGGATCCGGACGGTGCGGTAGTCGGTCGGCTCGTGGTGCTGGCTGGCGGTCATGTCTCGTCCCGTCTGGTGGAGTACTTGTGGGCAGAGCCTTTTCGGGGCCAGCCGTTCTTCCGGCGGGCCGATCACGGCTGTGATCGGGGGTCGAGGCAAGGGGCCGAAGGCGCGGCGATGGGCGCGACTGGTCCGGCCGGTGTGGATGTGCGGAGGAGCGGAGCGGGGGAGCGGATTCGCCCGGGCGGATCGGTGGCGAACGACGCCGCCGTAGCCCTTGACTCGGCCCCGTACGATCGACCGCCAGGTCGGCCCGCCGGGAGGGCGGGGAGCCCCACTGGGCGACCCCAACTGTCAGGCCGCTCCCGCGGCCTGTCCATCAGGCAGTTCGGTCCCCTGCGCCACCTCTGGCCGCTGGACGTCGCAGGTCGGTTGCTCGCCGACGCTCGACGTCACTACCAGGTGTGCTGACCTCGAAGACCAAGACCCCGCACCGCTCCGCCGACCTGGACCGGCTGCTCGTCGGAGTCGTCCTGCTGGTCGGCATCGGTGGCCTGCTGCTCTGGGTGGGTGGGCAGGTCGCGAGCCTGATCACCGGCAACGGCTTCGCCGCCGGCCCGATGACCGCCGGCGCCCGGGCGCTGCTCGCGGACCGCGACAACCCGTCTGCGGCCTGGGATTCGCCTCTGCCGGACCCGGCGGCCTACTGGTGGATCACGACCACCGTCACGGGTCTGCTCCTCGCCCTCGGCGCCGTCGGGTTCGCCAAGGTTCGCGGACGGGTGCGGTTGCGGGGCCGGCTCTCGGAGATGGCCACCCGCCCAGGCATGGCGACCTCCCGCGACATCAAGGCTACGGTCGGTCCGAAACGGTTGCGGCGCAGCGCCCCCGAACTCCGTCCCACCCTGGCCGGCCGAATCGGCCCGAGGGAGTTGGGGTGGTGCTGGGGCACCGCCCGCGGTATCGGGGTCTGGACCAGTGTCCGGGACTCCGTCGTCCTGCTCGGGCCGTCCGGTGCGGGTAAGGGCGTGTACGTGGTGAACAACCGCATCCTCGATGCCCCCGGTGCGGTGGTGGCGACCTCCACCCGCCCGGACGGCCTGTCGGTCACCATCACCCACCGCCGCACGGTTGGTCCGGTGGCGGTGATCGCGACCGACGGGTCGATGGACGGCCTACCGGAGATCGTGCGCTGGTCCCCGATCCAGGGCTGCCGCGACGGCCGGGTCGCCGCCGCCCGCGCCCATGTCCTGGCCGCCGGCTCCTCAAGCGGTGTGGAGGACGCCTCGTTCTGGCAGGGCTGGACCGAGAAGGTCATCAAGACCCTGCTGCATGCCGCGGCCTGGTCGGGCACTGGCATCGACGACCTGTGGCGGTGGTCGCAGTCCGCCACAGCGGCCCGGTCCGCCCTCGCGGTGCTGCAGGACCTGGACGGCCGCGACACCGGCACCGGGCAGCAGGTTGAACCGGGATGGGCGGACACCCTGGCCCAGGTCGTCGAGGGCGACGATAAGTTCCGCGGCAACGTGTGGGCCGGCGTCGGCAAGGCCCTAGCCGGGTTGGACCTGTACTCGGTGCGGCGCCGGTTCGACCCCCGCCCCGGGGAGAACTTCGACCCGACGGCGTTTCTCGCCGACCGGGGCACGCTGTATCTGCTGGCCGAGGCGGACGACCCCGCGTCCCGACTGCTGCAGTGCCTGGTCGCCGACATCACCCGTACCGCCAAGGACCTGGCCGATCACTCACCGAAGTCACGCTTGGATCCGCCGCTCACCTTGGTGTTGGACGAGATCGCGAACTGGGCACCGCTGCCGGCGTTGCCGACCTATGTGTCGGCGTACGGGGGTTCCGGGGTGGTGACGATTGCGGTGATCCAGTCGCGGGCGCAGATGGCCCGCTCCTGGGGCAGCGACGCGGCGAAAGCGATCTGGGATTCGGCGACCATCACCGGCATCCTCGGCGGCGTGACCGATGCGGAGAACCTGCGGGACTTCGCCGCGATCGCCGGCGACCGCGACGAAACGTCCTGGCAGGCCTCCACCGGCAAGGACGGCGGCCTGCTCGGTCTCGGGTCCGGCCGGTCCTACAGCGAGCAGACCCGGACCCGGGCGGTGCTGACCACCGGGGAGATCCGTGGCCTGCCCGAAGGCACGATGTTGATGTTCTACAAGGGCCTGGATCCGATGCTGGTGCGGATGACCGCGTACTACCGCCGCAAGGACCGCAAGACGCTGCTGGCGGGCCGGGCCGGGATCGAATCCAGGATCAGCGGAACCGCCGCCGCCGGGCCGGTGGTCGTTGAACCGGTCGAGGAGACCTGACATGCGGCCGCCCCGGCCCGGGTCGGCGTGGACGTCCAGCCGATGGGCTCGCCGCGGCTGGTACGCCGACTACATGAACAGCCCGGCCTGGGTGAACCGCAAGAAGCGCTGGTTCCGGGAACATTGGGCACGGACCCACCAATTCGCCGCCTGCATCGTCTGCGGCGGCCGTCCGGTCGAGCTGCACCACATGGATTACGGGCGCCTCGGAAACGAAAAGCACGAGGACATCACCGCTCTGTGCCGTTCGCACCACGCGCGTATCCACGCCGCCTGGGACGCGACACCCCACCTGCGTCGCCTGGGTCGCCGAGCCGCGACAGTCATTCTGGTGCAGGCGATGCGACGCGATCCGGGCCGCTGACGTGGTGAAGATCGGGGAGGGAATTGGTGAGCGACGTTCAGCCGGTCGGCCAGGTGCGAAGGGTGGGCCGGTAGACCAGTTCCTGGATGCGGCCGTCGTAGGTGCGGGTCTGCAGCAGGTCGAGGTCGAAGTCGCCGGCCCCGGTAAAGATCGGCTCGTCGCCGGTCTGGGCGCAGATTACCGGGAAGACGGTGATCTGGATCCGGTCGACCAGGCCGGCGGCCATCAGCGCGCGGTTCAACCTCAGGCTTCCGTGCGAGCGGATCGGCACATCCGACTCGTCCTTTATGCGGCGGACGACATCCACGGCGTCACCGCAGGCCACGGTGGCGTCGGGCCAGTCGAGAGGGCCGCGCAGCGTCGATGAGATGACGGTGGTGGGCAAGCTGACCATCCGGTCGATCCACGGGTCACGGTCGTCGCCCATCGTCGGCAGCATCTGTAGGAAGAGGCCGAATGTGGTGGCCCCGAAGACCATCCGCTGCTGTCCGTCGTAGGCCTTCAGGCGCTGGTCGAGGAACTCGGGACCGTGCTTGCCCCAATAGCCGCCCCAGTCGCCGGGCGGTCCGTAGGAAGCGTGGCCGTCGAGGCTGGTGAACACGTCGAACGTGTAGGTCGCGGTCATGCAGGTGCTGACCCGGCCGCCGGCCGGAACTCATCGGCGAGTCGGGTTCAGGTGTTGCAGAATGCAACACCTGATCCCGGACCGGTGGACGCGGCTACGGCAGCAGGTCGTCGATGTCGGAGCGGCGACGCCGGGCGACGCGTTGATCGACCGCGGCGGTGCGGGCGTTCGCCGCTGCCGTGGCCCGGTCCGCGGCAATCGCGGCAGGCAGGAGCTTCTCGAGGGCATCGAGCCACCGCTGGGCGAATTCGTCGGACGCGGGCGGCGCCGGGTCGGCGGGAGTGGCCGTGGCGAACCGGTGGGCCAGGTCGTCCCGGGCCTGGGCGACGAGGCCTTCGCGGTCGGTGTGCTGTTGGGCGTCGAGGACGGTTCGGGCGGCATCCAGGGCGGATTGGGCGGCGCGATCGAGGGCGTCCTTGGCGAGCTGATGCAGGCGCCCGGCGACCTCGGTGCGGTCGTCGTCGCCGGCGTTGGCGGCATTGTCGGCGACCTCGGCGAGGATCGCCGGCGCCAGCTCGTGGCGCAGCTCGGCGGCCTGCAGGATCTCGACGGCCTGGTCGACGGCCGCCTGCCGGGCGACCGCGTGGACGCGTTCCCGGGTCTGGGTGTCGAGGTGGTCCTGCCATAGCTGTTCGGCGAAGGCCGGCATTGCCGGTGGGGGTTCGGGTTCGGCCTGGTGGCGGGTGGCGGTGCAGCCGGTGATGGCGGTGGCCTCGCGGAGCCGGCTGATGGCGGCCTCCCGGCGTTGGTCCCAGTCGAGGCCGATCATGCCGACGCCGGCGTCGGGGTGCCGAGTGAGCAGCCACCCGGTCCACAGGTGGCCGATGTCCTCCCTGATCCCGGGGTGGGTGAACCAGCAGGGCGGGATCACCGTGGCCGGGATCCGGAAGGTGACCCGGAACCAGGCGATCCAATCGGCCAGTTCGGTCAGCTCGTGGGTGTACTCGTCGGGGGACAGGTCGTCCCAGCACACCACCATCGGGACGGGAGGTGTGCCGGGCTGACCCCCGAACATGCTCGGGTCGAACGCCGGTTGGCTCACCGGCTAGTCCCGCGGGCCGGCTGTGGCCGCCGGTAGGCCGCTTCGGCGAGCGAGCCGAGGCTGGCCTGAGCGGCGTGCAACCGTCGACCTTCCTGTTCCTGGCGGAGCTCGCGGGCTTCGGCGACCGCGTCGACGAGCCCGATGAGGTGCCGGCGGACCTGCTGGCCCAGGTCGTCGTACCCGGCGACCCGCGCCGGGTCGGGTTCCCCGTCGCCGGCAGCGATCATGCCCAGGGTCTGCGTGTCGGCGCCGTGCTTCGTGTGGCGGGTGCCGGGCGTATCGGCCAGGAACACGTAGCTGAACGGGCCGATCTGCCCGGGCGGGCGCAGGACGGTGACGGTGCGGCCCGCGAACGAGGCGTCCAAGCCGATGATGTCGTCCCAGTCGTCGCCGGCCCGCACGGTCTCCGGTCGCAGGGCCGGCTCCAGTGCGGCCGGCTCCGGCGGGTTCGCCGGCTCGGGGTCGTTGGCGGTGATCGAGTCCCACACCGGGGACTCGTCCAGCACCAGCCGGAGCTGGTGTGCGAGTTCGACCTGGTCGGTGGTGAACTCGTTGCGGTGGCCTTGGTCTCGGATCATCGCCAACGCGGATTCGGTCGCTACCAGGTCGGCTTGCACGGCCTCGGTGCGGGGCCGGTCGAGGTCGTCGCCGACCTGCCGGTTTACCTGCCCCGACCCATCGGTGCGGCCGGATCGTTGGGCGTGGGCGCGTTGTTCGGCTTCGCGGGCCAGGACGACGGTCGGTTCGACGGTTGGGGTCCACCAGCGGTAGGCCTCGAACGCGGCCTGGTCGGGGGTGGACCAGGCGGTCTTGCGCTGCAGGAACAAGCTGACGGCCCGCTCGGCTTCGTCGGGGCGGAGCCGGTAGTCCTCGCGGAGCGACTGCAGGACGTAGGCGGTGAA
>NZ_JBMDXT010000112.1:0-4130 GCF_048594475.1 Nakamurella sp.
GCCGGCCCGGCCGATCGCGCCGGCCGGGCCGCCACCGCCAGCCACGATCGAGAAAGCCGGCAGCAGCATGCTTTCCGGGGCCCTGGCGGCGCTGGCCGGGCTGGGCGGCCTGCTGCTCGTGGCCGCCACCGTCCACCTGACCCAGGGCACGTCCGGGGTCGGGCTCGGTGAGCTGTGGGCACTGCTCGGCGGGGGAGACGGAGCCGCGGCCGGTACCCGGGAGATCCTGGTCGGCTCGCGCATCCCGCGGCTGGCCGCCGGCATCGCGGTGGGCGTCGCGCTCGGCGTCGCGGGGGCCCTGCTCCAGTCGTTGACCCGCAACGCGCTGGCCGCGCCGGACACGCTCGCGGTGACCGCCGGCTCGTACCTGGCGGTGGTGGCGGTCGCCGCCTTCGGCCTGTCCGTGCCGTTGTGGGCGTCCGGTGCGGTGGCCTTCGCCGGCGGACTGGCGGCGGCCGTCCTGGTGCTCGGCCTGTCCGGGGCGGGCACGTCGACCACCCGCATCCTGCTGGCCGGGTCGGCGGTCGCGCTGGCCCTGCAGGCGGCCACCGCGACCCTGCTCATCCTGTTCAGCCAGAACACCACCAGCCTGTTCGCCTGGGGATCGGGGTCGCTGAGCCAGCTCGGTCTGACCGCCTTCCTGCACGTCGCCCCGGTGGTGCTCGCGGCCCTGGGGCTCGCCCTGCTGCTGTCCCGCCGCCTGGATCTGATGGCCCTGGGTGACGACACCGCCGCCGTGCTCGGGGTACCGGTGCGGTCCACCCGGATCCTGGGCATCGGGCTCGCCGTCCTGCTGACCGCGGCCGCGGTCACCCTGGCCGGGCCGATCGGCTTCGTCGGGTTGTGTGCCCCGGTCGTCGTGCGATTGCTGGGCCGGTTCGTGCCGGCGCTGAACCGGCATGCCGTCCTCCTCCCGGCCGCCGGGCTGGTCGGCGCATTGCTGGTGATCCTGGCCGACGTGCTCGTGCGGGCCCTGCTGGGCGCCGAGGCCGGCATCGCCATCCCCACCGGGGTGGTCACCACCATCGCCGGGGCCGTCGTGCTGGTGCTGCTCGCGCGGCGGCTCCCCGACGCCGGGCCGACCCGCCGGCCGGCCGCGGCCGGGGTCGGGGTCCGCAGTCGCCGCCGGTTCCTGCTGGTGGTGCTGGCTGCCGCGATCCTGGCCGCCGGCACCCTGGTGCTGGGGCTGCTGGTCGGCAACACCCTGCTGCGCACCGGCGACATCGTCCTGTGGCTCCGTGGGCAGGGCCCGCCGCTGGTGCGCTTCGCGCTCGACGAGCGGGCGCCCCGGGTGGTCGCCGCGATGGTCGCCGGCGGAGCGATCGCGCTGGCCGGCACGCTCACCCAGGCGAGCAGCCGCAACCCCCGGGCCGAACCGGGCCTGCTCGGCATCACCGCGGGGGCCGGTCTGGGCGCGGTCGTGGTGGTCACCGCCGGCGCGTTCGGCACCGAGGGATCGTCCGGCGGGGCCGTCCTGACGGCGGCCATGATCGGCGCGCTGCTGGCCTTCGGCGTCGTCTACGGGCTGAGCTGGCGCGGCGGGCTCAACGCCGACCGGCTCGTGCTCGTCGGCATCGGCGTCTGGTACGGCGCGTCGGCCCTGACCACCCTGCTGTTGCTGCGGTCGAACGCGTGGGACACCCCACGGCTGTACACGTGGCTCTCCGGCACTACGTACGGGCGGTCGTTCGAGCAGATCGGGCCGGTCGCGTGCGCGCTGGCCGTCGGGCTGCCGCTGGCGTTCGGGCTGCGCCGCGAGCTGGATCTGCTCGCGCTGGACGAGGACACCCCGCGCCTGGTCGGCGTCCGGCTGGAGCCGGTACGGCTGACCGTGCTGGGACTGGCGGCGGTGCTGGCCGCGACGTCGGTCGCGGCGGTCGGGGTCGTCGGCTTCCTCGGTCTGGTCGCCCCGCACGTCGCCCGGGCCCTGGTCGGCGGCCGGCACGGGCGGGTGATCCCGGTGGCCGTGCTGCTGGGGGCCGTGCTGCTCGGGCTGGCCGACACCGCCGGCCGGTGGGTGATCGCCCCCGCCCAGATACCCGCCGGGCTTGCCGTCGCCCTGCTCGGGGCGCCCTACTTCGTGTACCTGCTGGCCCGGACCCGGGCCCGAACCTGAATCCGGAGAAGGAGTTCCGACCCATGATCCCCCTGGTGGTGCTGGCCACGGTCGACCCGGTGCTGCGTGACGCGGCGGTCTTCTCGCTGCTCACCGACCTGCCCGGAACCGGCTTCGTGCGTCAGGACATGGACCCGCTGACCCGCACGGTGCGCCGGGTCGCCGGCGATGCGGACGGGCTGGTCGACGACGTCACCGAACCGGCCGCGCACGGTTGCCCCGGCTGCGTGCAACGGGAGAACCTGCGGCCGGCGATGGAGGCGATGGTCGGCCGGGCGCGGTGGGCGCGGATCGTGCTGGCCCTGCCGGTCGCCGCGGCGACCGCGCCGGCCGGCCGGCCGCGGGCCGCTCCCGCGCTCCGGCGCCGGCTGGGCGTCGACCTGGCCACGGTGGTGTGCCTGGTCGACGTCGACCGGGTCGAGCACGACCTGATGGGCGGGGATCTGCTGGCCGACCGCGGCCTCGGGCTGACCGCGGGCGACGGCCGGGCGGTCGGCGAGGTGCTGGCCGCCCAGCTGGCCCACGCCGACGTCGTGCTGACGACCGGTTCGAGCCCGGCCGGGCTCACCCTGGTCAACCACCTGCGGGGCCGGCGGAGCAGCCGGCGGGACCTGTTCGCCGCCGACGCCCGCGAGCTGTTCACCGCCCGGCACAGCGCCGGCCACGCCGCGGCCCGGATCGACCCGTACTGGCTGTCCCGGTCGACCACACCGGACGCCCACGGCGTCTGGACGCTGGACCTGGTCAGCGAACGGCCGGTGCACCCGCAGCGGTTCCTGGATCGGCTGCCGGATCTGGCCGGTGGACGGGTCCGGACCCGCGGCCGCTTCCGGGTGCCCACCCGCCCGGACCGGCTCGGCGTGCTGGACGGCACCGGGGGACACCTGTCGATCGGCGATGCGGGCCGGCCCGCCGCCCCGCTGGCCACCCGCATGGTGATCACCGGCATCGGTGCCCACACCGGGGACCGGCGCCGCGCGTTCACCGACATCCTGCTCACCGACCGGGAAATGGAGTCCGATCGGGACTGGTCGACGGTGGACGACGGCCTGGACGACTGGCTCGGCGGCCGGTAGCCGCCGCCGGCAAGCCGGACGGGAACCACCGCCCGGCCCGCCGCCACCGGGCCGTCAGCCCGCCTGCGGCCGGCGGCGTCGGCCGAGCAGCAGCAGCGCGCCCGCGGCGATCAACAGCATCGACAGGCCGAGCGCGAGCCCGAGCGGGGCCCCGGTGAAGGCCAGGCCTGCGGCCGCGATCGGCGCGCCCCCCACGACGTCCGCCGATGCGCCGCGGACCGGGCGGTCGGCCGCCGCGCCGGGCCGCAGGGACCGCCCCGGCAGGGACGGCCGCAGCAGGGCGGGCTGCAGCAGGGCCGCGGCCGCGGTGACGGCGGGGACGCCGATGACCGAATCGCCGGGCGGGCCGGGGTCGGTCGGGGTGCCCGGCTCGGTCGGCTCGGTCGGCTCGGTCGGGTCGGTCGGGGTGCCGGGCTCGGTCGGCGGTCCCGGGTTCACGGGCGTCGAACCGCAGGCGGTCCCGGTGTCGCCGGCGAGGCCGGCGCCGATGCCGAAGACGGTGACCGGAGCGGCGATCGGGCCGGCCGGCGCGTCCGGACCCGTGCAGCCGGACTGCGCGTTTCCGCCGGCGCCGGCGCCGATCCCGCAGACGGTGACCGGGGCGGTGAGCAGCGGCTCGCCCGCCGTCGGCGCGCTGCCGGTGGGTGCCGGGGTCTCACACCGGGCCTCGGCCTGGCCGAGAAGGCCGGCGCCGATGCCGCAGACGGTCACCGGAGCGGCGATCGGGCCGGCCGGGGCGTCCGGAGCCGTGCAGCCGGACTGCGCGTTTCCGCCGACGCCGGCGCCGATCCCGCAGACGGTGACCGGGGCGGTGAGCAGCGGTTCCGGCGCATCCGATGCGTCGGCGGCGGGCGCCGGGGCGGCGTCACAACCGCCGGCGGCATCACCGAGCACCCCGACCCCCACGCCGCAGACGGTGATCGGTGCGGAGATCACCG
>NZ_JBMDXT010000113.1:0-3334 GCF_048594475.1 Nakamurella sp.
ACACCAGCGCGGGGTTGCCCCAGCACGGCCTCGCCGACGCCGACATCACCTACGTCGAGCAGGTGGAGGGCGGCCTGACCCGGCTGATGCCCGTGTTCCACACCACCCTGGCCACCGACGTCGGCCCGGTCCGCAGCGTCCGCACGACCGACGCGGAACTGCTGCCGGCGTTCGGGGTTCCGGCCCTGGTGTTCTCCGGCGGCGGCGGCATCCCGCTGGCCGCGATCGCGGCCACCCCGGTCATCCAGGTCGCCGCGGAGCAGGGCGCCGGCGGGTTCTGGCGGGGGAGCGGCACCGCCCCCTACAACCTGCACTCGGACCTGACCCGGGTGCTGGCCAACACCTCGGGCCTGTCGCCGGCCCGGTCCATCGGCATGGCCTTCGCCACGACCGAACCGCGGGTGGAAGCGGCCCCGCCGGCGAACCAGGTCACCGTGCAGTTCGAGGCGGCCCGGATGGGCTGGGGGTGGACCGGCTCGAACTACCAGGTCTACCGGGAGGGCAGCCCGCTGGCCGACGCCGGCGGCACCTCCGTCGTCACCGACAACGTGCTGATCCAGCACGTGGACTTCGAGCCGGACGGCGAGCGGGACTCGGTCGGCTCGCCCTCCTACATCTCGCACACCGTCGGATCCGGCCCGTTCGAGCTCTACCGCGACGGCAAGGTGCTCACCGGCACCTGGAGCCGGCCGTCGGCCGAGGAGATCTTCCAGTTCCTGGACGGCAGCGGGCAACCGGTCCCGTTCAAGCCGGGCAAGACCTGGGTGGCGCTCGTGCCCGGGTCGGCGTCGGTCAGCGCGTCCTGATCCGGGCCGGCGGACCGGTCGATCCCGGTCCCGATCGTTCCCGGTGTGGCCGGAGGACACGCCCGCGCTGAGTAGGATCGGCCCGTCCGTCCCCTTCAGTAGGAGTTCCACCGTGGCCGCGCCAGCTGACTTCCCCGACGTCCCCGAATCGTTGACCGCCACCGGGACCGCCCGGGTGAAGCGGGGCATGGCCGAGATGCTCAAGGGTGGCGTCATCATGGACGTCGTCACGCCCGAGCAGGCCCGGATCGCCGAGGACGCCGGCGCCGTCGCCGTCATGGCCCTGGAGCGGGTGCCCGCGGACATCCGGGCCCAGGGCGGGGTGTCCCGGATGAGCGATCCGGACATGATCGACGGCATCATCGCGGCGGTGTCCATCCCGGTGATGGCCAAGGCCCGGATCGGCCACTTCGTCGAGGCCCAGGTGCTGCAGTCCCTGGGCGTCGACTACATCGACGAGTCCGAGGTGCTCACCCCGGCCGACTACAAGCACCACATCGACAAGTGGGCGTTCACCGTGCCGTTCGTGTGCGGGGCGACCAATCTGGGTGAGGCGCTGCGGCGGATCACCGAGGGCGCCGCGATGATCCGCTCCAAGGGTGAGGCCGGCACCGGCGACGTCTCCAACGCGGTCACCCACATGCGGACCATCGGCGCGCACATCCGCCGGCTCACCTCGATGTCGCCGGACGAGCTGTACGCGGAGGCCAAGGAGCTGCAGGCGCCCTACGACCTGGTCGCGGAGGTCGCGGCCGCGGGCAAGCTGCCCGTGGTGATGTTCACCGCGGGCGGCATCGCCACCCCGGCGGACGCGGCCATGATGATGCAGCTCGGCGCCGAGGGCGTGTTCGTCGGCTCGGGCATCTTCAAGTCCGGCGACCCGGCCGCCCGGGCCGAGGCGATCGTCAAGGCCACCACCTTCTACGACGACCCCGACGTCCTGGCCAAGGTGTCCCGCGGCCTGGGCGAGGCGATGGTCGGGATCAACGTCGACGACATCCCGCAGCCGCACCGGCTGGCCGAGCGGGGCTGGTGACGGCGACTCTTGCCGAAGGCCGCCGGCGTCGCCCCTGGTCGGCCCGGCGGGTGCGGCCATGGACGCAGCCGCACCGGCTGGCCGAGCGGGGCTGGTAGGCGCGACGGTCAGGAACCCGCGGCCGGTGGAACGCCGGCCGCGGGGGTGCGGCCGCGGTTCTCGTTCAGGGCGGCCCGTTCGACCGTGAGCAGGCTCTCCTCGCTGTGCTCGGCGTGGTAGGCCGCGCCACCGCCGCGCACGCCGAACAGGCGCTTGGACCAGACCAGCCAGATCACCGCGGCCACGTTGACCGCGGTCAGCGCCACCTTGAGCCAGGTGAACTTCTCGGTCAGCTCCCAGATCTCCAGCGGCAGGAACACGCTGGTCACCACGACCGAGAAGTACTCGCCCCAGCGCCGGATCATCCACAGCCCGTACGACTCGACCAGCAACATGCCGGCGTAGACGAACAGCCCCACCGCGACCCAGTTGATCGCCGTGCTGGACAGGTCGAGCACGCGGTTGACGCCTCGGGCCAGCTCCGAACCCTGGATGTCCCAGCCGATCTGCTCGGCCACCGGTCGCAGCAGCGCCAGTTCGTTGTCGAAGGCCCGCTGCAGCTGCTCGCGGGAGTCCCGCAGGTGCAGCGCGAGGACCCCGACCAGCGCGATCAGCAGGGCCCGGCCGACCCGCTCTGCGGCCAGCAGCCGCATGATCACCCGATCGCGCAACAACCGGCCGCGCGGTACCTCAGGCGCCTGATCGGCCGGCCCGGATCGACGGGGCGGCCCGATGACGAAGTCCCCGCACCGCAGGCACCGCCAGGCCTCGCCGGCCGGGGTCGGGGTGGTCAGCCGGGCCCGCAGGTCCGGCTCGTCCGGGGCGAACGTCTCGTGCCCGCGCCGGCCGCAGGTGCGCAGGCTCCAGTCCACGACGCGAGCCTGACATACCCCTCAGCGCCGAGTGTGCAGAAGGTGCCCCATCAACCCCGGTGAAGGGGCCCCATCTGGCCCCACGCGGCGTCGAGGCCGGGCGGGTGTCACATTCGACCGGGCGGCGGTGCTTGATGGAGTGTGGAGGTCATCGGGAACGGCAGAACCGGGTCGGTCGCCGCAGTGCGCCCCGGCCCGATCAGCGATCGGCATCGCGCAGGAAGGATGGTGGCCACTCTGATCGATCCGGTCGTTGCACCCCCGCCCGAAGCGGTGCGCGCCGACCTGGAAGCGGTGTTCCGGGCGGCCTACCCGCGGGTCGTCGCGGTCGCTGCCCGGGTGCTCGGCTCCCGGGACGAGGCGCAGGACGTGGCCCAGGAGGTGTTCCTGAGCTTCGCCCGCTCGAGCGTGCCCGCCGGTGACGCCGCCGGCTGGCTGTCCGTGGCCGCCGCCCACACCGCGCTGAACCATCTGCGAACCGGGCGCCGCCGGGCCGCGCGCGAGGTGACGGCGCACCGCGCGGCGCCGGCCCCGGACGGCGCGGCGGAGGTGGACGCCGGCTGGCACCGGCTCACCGCCGG
>NZ_JBMDXT010000114.1:0-11318 GCF_048594475.1 Nakamurella sp.
CGCCGCCCGCCGCAGGCGGGCGGCCGGAAGCCGTCGAAGTCGGAGGTCGTCATGAGGTCGTCACCGTGCTCGTCGGTGGGATCGTCAGCGGGATGGTCGGCAGCATGCTCACCGGGACCGCCGGCCGAACACGAACGACCCGATCACCGCGGCGATCATCCCCAGGCCGGCGACCCCGGCCCGGTTGAACATCCGGGGCAGGTCGGCGGTCGGCACCCGCGGGTCCGGGGGCAGCCCGTACACCTCGGGCTCGTCCAGCAGCAGGAACACCGATCCGGTGCCACCGACGCCGTCCTTGGGATTGGCGCCGTACAGCCGGGCCTCGGTCATGCCCTGCTCGTGCAGGTCGGCGACCCGCTGCTTGGCCTGGGCGACCAGCTCGTAGTGGTCGCCGTACTTGATCGACGTGGTCGGGCAGGTCTGCGCGCAGGCCGGCGTCTGCCCGTCCTTGATCCGGTCGTAGCACAGGGTGCACTTCTGGGCGACGCCCTCGTTGCGCACGTGCGGCGCGTCCGACCGGGCCCCGGTGGCGAAGGTGCCGTCCGACCGCCGTTCGATGACGCCGAACGGGCAGCCGGCGACGCAGGTGCCGCAGCCGTTGCACACGTCGTCCTGCACCACCACCGTGCCGAACTCGGTGCGGAACAGCGCCCCGGTCGGGCAGACGTCCAGGCAGCCGGCGTGCGTGCAGTGCTTGCACACGTCCGAGGACATCAACCAGCGGAACTCGTCGGTGTCCGGGGGCGCGGTGTCCACCGGTGCCGGGGTGGCGGAGGGCCGCACGCCGGGCATGCCCAACCCGACCAGCGCCCGTCCGGACGCCCGGGCCTGCTCGATGCGCTCGCCGGTCTGCTCGATGAACGCCACGTGCCGCCAGGTGCTGGCGCCCAGCGAGCCGGTGTTGTCGTACGACGAGCCGAGGATCTGCAGGTCGCCGTCCCGCGGGTTCCGGTTCCACTCCTTGCACGCCACCTCGCAGGCCTTGCAGCCGATGCAGATCGAGGTGTCGGTGAAGAACCCGGTGCGGCGCTCCCGGTCCACCGACCAGCGGGCGGCGAACGCCGGGTCGGTCTCCCCGCTGAGCTGGTGGGCGAGCCGAACCCCCTCGGCGTGGGTCGGCGGGGCCGCGGTGGAACCGGACTGATCAGGCATCGTCGCTCCGTTCGGCGGCGGGCCGCAGCTCGCGCTCGGGGTGGGTGACCCGCTGATTGTCCGTCTGCACCGTGGATCCGGACCGGGACTGGTACTCGGCGACCAGCCGCAGCAGCTCGTCGCCCTGCGGACGGCGGCCCGGCCGGATGTCGCAGGAGCCCGCCTTGGACTCCTGGATCTGCACGTTCGGGTCGAGGGTGATGCCCAGCAGATCGTTGGCGGCGTCCCCGCTGACCACCGCGTCGCCGCCGACCCCCCCGTGGTAGGGCAGGCCGATCTGGTGCACGGTGTGGCCCTGGATGACCAGCGGGGTCATCCGTTCGGTCACCAGCACCCTGGCCTCGATCGCCGCGCGCGGCGAGACGATCGTCGCCCAGCCGTAGTTCTCCAGGCCCTTCTCGGCGGCCAGCTCGGGGGAGACCTCGCAGAACATCTCGGGCTGCAGCTCGGCCAGGTAGGGCAGCCAGCGGCTCATCCCGCCCGCGGTGTGGTGCTCGGTCAGCCGGTACGTGGTGAACACGTAGGGGTAGACGCCGGCGCCCGGTTCCCCGGCGCTCGGCGCGAACAGGTTGTCCTTGCCCGGCATCAGGATGCGGGACGGGTTCTGCTGCTGCGGGTACAGCGCGTTGGGGATCGGCGATTCCTGCGGCTCGTAGTGCGTCGGCAGCGGGCCGTCCAGCATGCCCTTGGGCGCGAACAGCCAGCCCTTGCCGTCCGCCTGCATGATGAACGGGTCGTCACCGGCCAGCGCCGCGGCGCCGCCCAGGTCGGGGTCGGGCCGGCTGCCCGGCGCCCGGTCGGCGACGAAGTCGGGCACGTCGTCACCGACCCAGCGGCCCTGCTCCGCGTCCCACCAGACGAGCTTCTTGCGCTCGCTCCACGGCTTGCCCTCCGGGTCGGCCGAGGCCCGGTTGTACAGGATCCGCCGGTCGGCCGGCCACGCCCAGCCCCACTCCTGCTGGCTGACCCCGCCGCCGCCCCGGTACGTCCGTCGGGCCGCCTTGTTGACCCCGCCGGCGTAGATGCCGGCGTAGATCCAGCACCCGCCCACGGTCGACCCGTCGGCGCGCATCTCCAGGTACGAGGAGAGCGGGGCACCCTGCTGCGGACCGGTCAGGTGGTAGCCGTTGATCTCCCGCAGCACCGACTCGGGGTCGATCTCGCCGTGCTCGTCGAGCTCGTAATCCCAGGTCAGGTCGAGCAGCGGGCGGTCCCGCGGGTCGGTCGACCCGGCCAGCTTGGCCCGGATCCGCTTGCCCAGCTCGTAGAAGAACTCGAGCTCGGGCTGCGCCTGCCCGGGCGGGTCGACGGCCTTCTCCCGCCACTGCACGAGCCGTTGCGTCTGGGTGAACGACCCGGCCTTCTCCACGTGGGTGGCCGCCGGCAGGAAGAACACCTCGGTGCCGATGTCCTCGGTGGTCAGCTCGCCGGAGGCGATCTCCGGGCCGTCCTTCCACCAGGTGGCCGACTCGATGAGGTTCAGGTCACGGACGACGAGCCACTTGAGCCGGGCCATGCCCAGCCGCTGCATCCGGCCGTTGGCCGATCCGACGGCCGGGTTCTGGCCGAGGACGAAATACCCGTCGACCATGTCCTCGAGCATGTCGTGCACGGTCTGGTAGGTGCCGTGCGGCCCGGTCAGCTTGGGCAGGTAGTCGTACGCCCAGTCGTTCTCGGCCGTCGCCGCGTCGCCCCACCAGGCCTTGAGCAGGCTCACCACGTAGGTGTCGGCGGCCGCCCAATAGCCCTTCTGCTGCTTGGACGAGATGGCGTCCAGGTACTGCGCGTAGGAATCGTGCCGGCCGGCCATCGGCATCGGCAGGTAGCCCGGCAGCAGGTTGAACAGGGTGGGGATGTCGGTCGAGCCCTGGATGCTGGCGTGCCCGCGCAGCGCCATGATGCCGCCGCCGGGCCGGCCCATGTTGCCCAGCAGCAGCTGCAGGATGGCCGAGGTGCGGATGAACTGGGCGCCCAGCGTGTGCTGGGTCCAACCCACGGCGTAGGCGAAGCAGGTGGTGCGGTCCCGGCCCGAGTTCGCGGTGATCGAATCGGCCAGGTACCGGAAGTCGGCCGGGTCGATGCCGCAGACCTCGTGCACCATCTGCGGGGTGTACCGGGCGTAGTGCCGCTTGAGGATCTGGAACACGCAGCGCGGGTGTTGCAGGGTCTCGTCCCGCCGCACCTTGGCGTGCGGCAGCGTCGGGCCGCCGCTGCCGTGCTCGTGGCCGGCCGCCCGATCCGACGACGTCGAGCCGTGCTCCTGCGCCGCCGCGTCCTGGTGTGCGTCATCGTCGGTGTCGTACGCCCAGGACGACAGGTCGTACTTGCCGGTCGCCGGGTCGAACCCGGAGAACAGCCCGCCGAGATCCTCGGCGTCCCGGTACTCCTCGCCGATGATCGTCGCCGCGTTCGTGTAGTGCACGACGTACTCGTGGAACCACAGGTCGTTGTCCAGGATGTGCTTGATCAGCGCGCCCAGCAGCACCACGTCCGAGCCGGCCCGGATCGGGATGTGCTTGTGCGTGATCGCGCTCGTCCGGGTGAAGCGGGGGTCGACGTGGATGATCCGGGCGCCGCGCGCCTTGGCCTCGGACACCCACTGGAAGCCCACCGGGTGGCACTCGGCCATGTTCGAGCCCTGGATCACGATGCAGTCGGCATTGGCCATGTCCTGCAACGATTGCGTCGCGCCGCCGCGTCCGAACGAGGCTCCCAGACTGGGAACCGTGGCGGAGTGTCAAATACGGGCCTGGTTCTCCACCTGGATCGCGCCGGCCGCGGTGAACAGCTTCTTGATCAGGTAGTTCTCTTCGTTGTCCAGGGTGGCGCCGCCGAGGGAGGCGATGCCCATCGTTCGCCGGACCGGCCGGCCGTCCTCGTCGGTGTCCTGCCAGCCGTTGCGCCGGGCCTCCAGGAACCGGTCGGCGATCATGTCGATCGCCCGGTCCAGCTCCAGGGTTTCCCACTCGGTGCCGTGCGGGCGGCGGTACAGGATGGTCGTCTGCCGGCCCGGGTTGTTGACCAGCTGCTCGCTGGCGCTGCCCTTGGGGCACAGCCGCCCGCGGGAGATCGGCGACGCCGGGTCACCCTCGATCTGGATGACCTTCTCGTCTTTGACGAACACCTTCTGCCCGCAGCCGACGGCGCAGTACGGGCAGACGCTGCGCGCAACCCGGTCCGCGGTGGTGGTGCGGGCGGTCATCTCTTTGGTCTTCTCGGACATCACGGCGGGGCCGCGGCCGAACACGTCGCCCGAGCGGAACTGCCGGATGACCGGCCAGTCCAGCACGCTGATGCGACCCATGCCCGCCACGGTAGCCCACTCGCGGTCGGGCGGCGCCGGGCGTTCCGACCGGCGGAAGATCAGCGCAGGACCTGGGCGCCGATGACCGCGAGCAGCTGCAGCTTCTGGTGGCTCTCGGTGCCCGGGTCGGCGGTGTAGACCAGCAGCAGATGGGCCTGGTCCGGGTCCACCAGCGTCTGGCAGTTCAGCTCCAGCCGGCCCACTTCGGGATGCACGAATCGCTTGACGGCGTCCGGCCGGACCCCCACCTCGTGCCGGTCCCACAGCGTCCGGAACTCCGTGCTCCGGGCGAGCAGCTGATCGGTGTACTGCGCCGCCCGCGAGCCCGGCCCGCGCCGCGTGGCGACTTCCCGCAGGCCCGAGGCGAACAGCCGGGACAGCCGGTCGTGCTCCTCTGGGGCATACCGCTCCCGGGCCGCCGGGTCGGTGAACCAGCGGAAGCCCAGGCTGCGGTCTGGTCCGCTGTACCTGCTCGCATCGCCGGTGAGCGCGACGCCCAGCGGGCTCTGCCGCAGGGTCTCGCCCAGCTCGGTGACGATCTCCGCGGGGGTGTCGTCGAGCCGGTCCAGGATGCGCAGCAGGCCGGGCTCTATGTGGTCGCCGCCCGCGCCGCGGGGCGGTGGCTGGTGCCCGGCCAGCCGGAACAGGTGGTCCCGCTCGGGCAGCGACAGATGCAGGCCCTGCGCGATCGACGCCAGCATCTGATCGGACGGCTGTGGGCCCCGTTCGCGCTCCAACCGGGCGTAGTAGTCGGTCGACATGTGGCACAGCAGTGCCACCTCCTCGCGGCGCAGCCCGTCCGTCCGGCGCCGGGGCCCACGCGGCAGCCCGACGTCCTCGGGTTGCAGGGCCTCCCGGCGGCGGCGCAGGAAGTCGGCCAGGCCGGCGCGGTCGATGTCCATGACCTCCCTTCTACCGTCGGGTGCGGGGCGGGGCCACGGATCGTCGATCCGCCCCTCGGGCCGGCCGGGGTCGGCCGGGTCGGCCGGCGGGAGCCATCCGGTGGCCCCGGGATCCGCGGATCGACGGTCCCTGGATGCGGTGCGCCGGCGACGGCACGGTGGAGGAACCGACCCGGACAAGGAGCGACACCCATGGCCCGCACCCCCATCGACATCACCCTCCCCGACCTGAGCGGCCGGCGGGCCGTCGTCACCGGCGCGAGCGACGGCATCGGGCTCGGCATCGCCGGCCGGCTCGCCGCCGCCGGCGCCGCGGTCGTGCTGCCCGTCCGCAACCCGGCCAAGGGCGCCCGCGCGCTCGCGACCATCCGGGCGACGGCACCCGAGGCGGACGTCAGCCTGCGGGAGCTGGACCTGTCCTCGCTCGCCTCGGTGGCGGCGCTCGGGCAGGCCCTGCGCGGCGAGGACCGGCCGATCCACATCCTGATCAACAACGCCGGCGTGATGACGCCGCCCGATCGGCAGCTCACCGCCGACGGGTTCGAGCTGCAGTTCGGCACCAACCATCTCGGCCACGTCGCCCTCGTCCGCGAGCTGCTGCCGCTGCTGCGGGCCGGCCGGGCCCGGGTGACATCGCAGATCAGCATCGCGGCCAACCAGGGCGCCATCAACTGGGACGACCTGAACTGGGAGCGGTCGTACAACGGCATGAAGGCCTACAGCCAGTCCAAGATCGCGATGGGCCTGTTCGGTCTCGAGCTTGCGCGGCGCAGCGCCACGCAGGGGTGGGGCATCACCAGCAACCTGTCCCACCCGGGCGTGGCCGCGACCAACCTGCTGGCCGCCCGGCCCGAGGTCGGCCGCGACCGCGACACGCTGGGCCGCCGGGTGATCCGGATGCTCTCGGCCGCCGGCATCCTCGTGGGCACCGTCGCCAGTGCGGGATTGCCCGCCCTCTACGCGGCCACCTCGCCGGACGCGGTCGGGGGCGGGTTCTACGGGCCCGCCGGGCCCGGGCACCTGGGTGGGCGGCCGGCGGAGCAGTCGCTGTTCTCCCGGCTGCGCAGCGCCGACGACGCCCGGCGGATGTGGGAGCTCTCCGAGCGGCTTCTCGACGAGCACTCCCGGGCCTGACCCCGGCCCCCTCATCCGCAGGTTCCGACGGCCGGGAGACCGCGGACGGGGCGGGTCGGCGCAAGATGGGGGCATGGCCAATCCCCCCGAGCCCGTGGTGCCCGAGCCGGCATTCGACCCCGACGTCCCGAGCGTGGTCGCCCCGCCGCCGGACTACTCGGCGCAGGGGGTGCCCAGCCTGGACTTCGTCCGGGACAAGATCGAGGGCCGGTACGCGCAGTCCCTCGGCTCGTCCGAACTGGCCGCCGAGACGCCCGAAGCCCGGTCCGCGGCCGAGCAGCAGCAGGAGCAGGCGGCCAAGGACCGGCTGGACGCGATCCGCCGCTCGCTGGGCGGCGGCTCGACCGCGTGAGCACCCGCTGACGGTGCTCGCCTGCGCGCCGCTCGCGGACGGCCGGTGGGCCGTCCGGCGGCTGACCGACGACGGTGAGCCGGCGGGCGAGCCGGAGGTGCGACCGCCGGGTGCGCTCGGGACGGACGCGACCGGAACGCCCGACGAGCGCCGGCTGTGGGCGTCGACCCCGCAGGAGTACCCGGCGTTGCTCGCCGCCGGGCAGCGGGTCGCCCGATGCCACGACGTCGCCGCGGTCGAGCGGATCCTGCTCGGAAGGGCCGGCGCATTCGGCGATCCGGTGACGCCGGCGGCGGTCGTCGCCCGGTCCCGGGGCGAGCCCGTTCCGGCCGCCCCGGCCGGGTCGTCCGGGCCGGCCGCCGGCACCCCGACGCTGTTCGACCTGGCCCGGGCGTTCGACCCGGATCCGGTCGCCGCCGGCGGGATCCCGGCGGCCCCGGGACAGGCGGGCCCGGACCGCGAGGGTGACGGCCGGTCCGGGCCGGGGCCGTCCGCCGTGGGCCCGTCCGGCGCCGGGCGGTCCGATGCGGCCGGCGATCCGTTGGAGCTGCTGCGGCTGGCCTACCGGGACCAGCGCCGGCGGGCGGCCGGTGACGGCGCGCTGGCCCTGCTGCTCGCGGCCGAGAACGCCGCCGCGCTCGCCGCGGCCGAGCTGGGTGCGGTCGGCCTGCCGTGGCGGCGCTCGGTGCACCTGGCCGTGCTCGAGCAGATGCTCGGGGCGCGGCCGGCGCTCGGCGGCCGACCCCCGCGACTGGTCGACCTGTCCCGTGAGATCGACGGCGCCTTCGGCTTTGCGGTCAATCCCGACTCGGCGGTCGAGCTGCGGGAGGCGTTCCGCCGGGTCGGCTTCGACATCGAGACGACCCGTTCCTGGGTCATCAAGGGCATCGACCACCCGGCGGTCGGCCCGGTCCTGGCGTACAAGGAACTGGCCCGGCTGCACAGCGCGAACGGTTGGACCTGGCTCGACCAGTGGGTGCGTGACGACCGGTTCCGGGCCGAGTACCTCTCCGGGGCGGTCGTCTCGGGTCGCTGGGCGACCCGGGGTGGCGGCGCCCTGCAGATCCCGCGGTTGCTCCGGCAGGCCGTCGTGGCCGACGACGGCTACCGGCTGGTCGTCGCCGACGCCGCCCAGCTCGAGCCACGTGTCCTCGCCGCGATCTCGGGAGACGCCGCGCTGCAGGCGGTCTCGGCCGCCCGCCAGGATCGGGCGGATCTGTACGCCGGCCTGGCCGCCGACGGCTTCGGCGGCAACCGGGCATCGGCCAAGGTCGCCATGCTCGGGGCGATGTACGGGCAGACGACGGGCGAGGGCGGCCGGCTGGTGCGCACGCTGCGGGCGCGCTACCCGGTGGCCATGGGTTACGTCGATGCGGCCGCGCGAGCCGGTGAACGCGGCGACGTCGTGGCGTCGGTCCTGGGCCGCACGTGCCCGCCGCCGGGGGCCTCGTGGGAGGCGGTCCGCATCGGACGCCAGCAGGACGCCACCGCCGCCGAGCGGAAGCGGGCGGACCGGATCGCCGGCGACCGCGGGCGGTTCACCCGCAACTTCGTGGTCCAGGCGTCGGCGGCCGACTGGGCCGCCGTCTGGTTGGCCGGGTTGCGGACCGCGTTGACGGCCGTGCCGGACGCCGAACTCGTCTTCTTCCTGCACGACGAGCTGATCGTGCACGCTCCGGCGCCGGTGGCGGACGAGGTGGCCGGGCTCATCGAACGGGCCGCCGAGGACGCACGGCGGCTGGTCTTCCCCGGCTCAGCCGTGGTGACGCCGGTCCGGCCGGTGATCGTCGACCGCTACGCCGACGCCAAGTAGGCGGCCGGTACGGGTGGCGCGGCCGGCCAGCGCCCACCAGGCCGCCGCCAGGCCCAGCAGCGGCAGCACCAGCCCGAGCGCGGACAGCGCGTCCAGCCCACCGGTCGTCGGCCGTCCGACGGCGGCATGCGCGTGGCCGGTCCCGGCCGGCTGCACCAGCGACAGAAGGTGCACCACCAGCATCGCGGCGCTGCCCAGCGTCACCCAGACCCAGTCGGCGGTGCGCGGCGACCGCCACAGGTGGGGGACGCAGTGCAGGCAGGCCAGGGCCACCGCGATCGTCAGCACCGACAGCGCCGGCGACCAGTGCCGGACCGCGCACCACCCGTGCACGAGGGCGCAGCCGACCATCACCGTCGCGGCCGGCCGCGCCAGCAGCACGTCCGGTCGCGGCGGCAGCGGCAGGTGCACGTCAGGACCCTAAGTCCAGCCGCGCCGGCCCGCCCGGAAACGTGCGTTCCGGCACCGGATCGGCGCCGGATCGGCGCCGGTTCGGCGCGGGTCGCCGCCGCCGGCGTGGACGCGGAACCGGGACGGGCCGGGGACACTCGAGGGATGCGGATCCCGGTGGCCCTGGCGCGCGAACGGTTCCTGGCCTCCCCGGTGGCCCGGCTGGCCACCGTGGACGGGTCGGGGGCGCCCCATCTGGTGCCGGTCACGTTCGCCTGCGTGGCCCGGGACGGGGTGGACCGGCTCGTGTTCGCCGTCGACCACAAGCCCAAGACGACGACCCGGCTGCGCCGCCTGGACAACATCGCCGCGAACCCGGCGGTCTGCTTCCTGGTCGACGAGTACGACGACGACTGGGCACGGCTGTGGTGGGTGCGGGCCGACGCGCGGGCCGAGGTGCTCGACGGCGGGCTGCGGGACGCCGCCCTGGCCGCGTTGACCGGCCGGTACCGGCAGTACCGGGAGCGGGTGCCGGACGGGCCGGTGGTCGGCGCGCGGGTCGTCCGGTGGACGGGGTGGGCGGCCGCCGATCCCGCGCCGGGCGCGGCGACGACGGCGACATGAGCGGCGGGCCGGCCGCGGCGAGGCCGGCCTGCGGGTCGGGAGCGCGGGCGTGACCGGACCCCGGGGTGTGGGGGCCGGCCGGGATCGGTGAGCCCGCCGGTGGGCCGCCGACCACGCCCGGCTCGTCCGGGCCGCCCCGACGAGCCGGAACGCCCACCCGGCCCGGGTCAGCGGTCGTGCTCGGTCATCACCCCGTCGACGCCGACTGCGGCCGCGATCGCCAGCACGGGGTCCATCGCGGTGGCCTGGACGGCGTACGCGTCGGTGACGGAGATCCAGCGGCGGGTCGTCGTGCCGACGGTGCGACCGGCCCGCTCGAACGTGAACTCGTGGTTGAGAAGGTCGCCGTGCAGGTCGATGTCGCCGTCCTCGGCGCCCTCGATCCGCCAGCTCTGGGCCAGCGGCGCGAAGCCGGCCTTGCGGATCGTGACCTCGGACCGGCCCGGCCGGTCGACCGTGAACGTCGGGTGGACGTGCATCGCCGGCCGGGCCAGGGTCGCGACCTCGGTGCCCCCGGCGTCGAGCATGCTCCACCTGGCGCCGGGGAACGCCAGGTGTCCCTTGAAGTGGTAGACCATCGTGTCCGACGCGTCGTAGACCAGGAAGCCCTCGATGCTGGAGAGCTTGCGGCGCACCAGATAGGCGCCGGTCGGCAGGTCCGTCACGTCGGGCGCGCTCTGATGGTGGAACACCGGGCCTCCAGGGGGTCGTCGCGGCGACGGGTCGCACGGCTGCGGCCGGTGCCAGCCAAGCACCGCCGCCGGGGTCCGTCGGGCGTGACCACCCCATCGGGTTGGTAATGCACCCGCCGGGGCCGCGACCGTCCCGCACAGTCGCGGAGCGCCACGTCCGCGCGTCGCCGCCCCGCTGCCCCGCCGCCCCATCGACCCGAGCACGGCGCGCCGCCCGTCATCCCGTTGGGGTGAAGTCCCCCTCAGCGATGACGAGACCGTCAGCGCAGCCCTACGCTCGGTCGCGTGTCCCCCACCGAGGCCGCCCGCGCCGACCGGGCGGACCGCCGCAAGAGCCGCACCCGGGCGGCGCTGATCGGCGCGGCCCAGCGGATCCTGGCCACCCGCGGCACGACCGAGGTGGCGGTGCAGGACATCACGGACGAGGCCGACGTCGGTCTCGGATCGTTCTACAACCACTTCACCTCCAAGGCGCAGCTGTTCGAGGAGGCGGTGCTGGAGCTGCTGGCCGAGTTCGGAGCCGCGCTGGACGCTGCCTGCGCCGGGATGGCCGATCAGGCGGAGTGGACATCGGTGGGCGTGCGCCTGACCTGCCGGCTGGCCTCGACCCGGCCGGAGGTGGCCCGGATCCTGGTGCTGGCCGGACCGCAGTTTCTGGTCGCCGATCGCGGGCTGGCGCCACAGGCGTTGCGGGACATCGTCAACGGGGTCCGGGTCGGCCGGTTCACCGCGCCGAACCCGGCCCTGTCCCTGTCGGTCGTCGCCGGCAGCGTCCTGGCGTTCGTGCAGATGCGGCTGACCGGCGCCCCGCTCACCGACGAGGACGCCGACGAGTTGGCCGCCACCGTCCTGACCACCCTCGGCCTGTCCCCCGCGGACGCGCACGAGGTCGCCCACCGGCCGCTGCCGGTGACCACCCTTCCGCCCAGTCCCATCCAGTGATCAGGGAGCCCTG
>NZ_JBMDXT010000115.1:0-5150 GCF_048594475.1 Nakamurella sp.
GACGAGCCGCACGCCGACGCCGAGCGCTACCGCCGGCTGCACGTGATCGTCGGCGACTCCAACATGAGCGAGACGACCACCCTGCTCAAGGTGGGGACCGCCGCGCTGGTCCTGGAGATGATCGAGTCCGGCATCCCGCTGCGCGACTTCACCTTCGAGAACCCGATCCGGGCGATCCGCGAGATCTCCCACGACACGACGGGCCGCAAGGCGGTCCGGCTGGCCGGCGGCGGCGACATCAGCGCGCTCGACGCGCAGACCGAGTACTACGAGAAGGCGTCCGCGTTCGTGGCGAACCGGGGCACCGACCCGGTCACCCACCAGGTGCTCGACCTGTGGCGGCGCACCCTGGAGGCCGTCCAGACCCAGGACTTCACCAAGGTCGACACCGAGATCGACTGGGTGATCAAGAAGAAGCTGATCGACGCCTACGCGGCCAAGCACGGCCTGGACCTGACCCACCCGCGGATCGCCCAACTCGACCTGACCTACCACGACGTGCGGCCCGGCCGCGGCCTGCACTCGCTGCTGGCCGCCCGCGGGCGGGCCGCCCGGGTCGTCACCGACGGGCAGATCGCCACCGCGATGACCGTCCCGCCGCAGACCACGCGTGCCCGGCTCCGCGGTGAGTTCGTCGCCGCGGCCCAGGACGCCGGCCGCGATTACACCGTCGACTGGGTGCATCTCAAGCTCAACGACCAGGCCCAGCGCACCGTGCTGCTCAAGGATCCGTTCCGGTCCACCGACGACCGGGTCACCAAGCTGATCGAGGCCATGTAGCCGGTCCCCGCCCATCACCCGCCCGGCCGGGCGCCCCGCCACCCCTGCGTCGGCGCCACCCGGCCCGCCCCGCCGGGGCACCTCGTCGGCCTGTGCCGCGCGGATCAACTGCGCCGGCGCGGATCAACTGGCGCCGAATGTGACGCCTGGGACTGAAGTCGACGAGTTCATCCGCGCGTCCGTCCCCACCGTGGGTGTGGATGGATGCGCGGATCAACTGGAGCCGAATGTGACCGGTGGGACGGAAGTCGACGAGTTCTTCCGCGCCGCCGTTGTTGATCCGCGCGGGCAGGGGAGGCCGGTGTGACAGGCTTGAGGGCGTGGTGACGACGAAGGCGGCGAAGGCGGAGCGCCTGCTCAACCTGGTCATCGCCCTGCTCAACGCGCCGACGTTCCGCAGCGCCGCCTGGATCCGCGCGAAGGTGGCCGGCTACGGCGACGCGCCCTCCGAGGAGGCATTCCTGCGCACCTTCGAGCGGGACAAGAAGGAGCTGCGCGAGCTGGGCGTCCCGCTGCAGACACCGCCGAACGGGGGCGACGGGTACCGCATCCCGCGCAGCGAGTTCACCCTGCCGCCGCTGTCGTTCACCCCGGCCGAGACGGCCGCGCTGGCCCTGGCCGGCCGGCTGTGGGAGACCACCGCCCTGGACGCCGCCGGGTCGGGGGCCCTGCGCAAGATCCGCGACGCCGAGCCCGCCGCCGACCCGGTCGCCGGTCCCGGGGGCAATCCCGACGCCGAGGACGAGGGTGCTCGCCCGGAGGACTCGGTCGTCACCCTGCTCCAGCCGCGGGTGCGCACCTCGGACCCGGCGTTCGAGCCGATGCTGGCCGCGGTCCGGGCCGGCCGGATCGTCGAGTTCGACTACCGCAAGGATCCTGGCGGGCCGGCCGACCCGCGCCGCCTGCAGCCGTGGGGGCTGGTCTCGTTCCGGGGGCGCTGGTACGTCGTCGGCCACGACGACCGCCGCGGCGACCGGCGCACGTTCCGGCTGTCCCGGATCGTCGGCCCGGTCCGGCCCGGCGGTCGGGTCACCGTCCGGGCCCCCGCCGGCACCGACCTGCTCGCCGCCGTCTCCGAGAGCGTGCAGCGTCCGGTCTCCGACGCCCGGGCCACCCTGCGGGTGCGGTCCGGCGCGGCCGCCGGGCTGCGCCGCGGCGCGGTGGACAGCAGCCCGATCCCGGACCGGCCCGGCTGGGACCGGGTGCGGATCCCGCTCGGCCCACGCTGGGACACCGCGCGGCAGATCGCCGCCCACGGACCCGACGTCGTCGTCGAGGCGCCCGCCGACCTCGTCGAGGCCACCGTCGTGCTGCTGACCGGCGCCCTGGCCTCGGCCCGGGCGGCCGTCGGCCCGGACGGCCATCGCCCGGCCGACGACGGCGAGCTGCCGTTCGACGAACTGCCGAGCCCGGATCCGGGGGTGCCGGCACCGTGACCGAGAACGCCACCGACCGGCTGGCCCGGATGCTGTCCCTGGTCCCGTACATCTCCCGCCGTCCCGGGGTGGGCATCGGGGAGCTGGCCCGCGAGTTCGGCGTCGGCCGCGATCAGATCAGCGCGGACCTGGACCTGCTGATGGTCTGCGGGCTGCCCGGCTACTACCCGGACGACCTGATCGACGTCGTGCTCGACGACGACGGCGGCACGGTCTCGATCACCTTCGACGCCGGGATCGAACGGCCGGTCCGCCTGACCGCCGACGAGGCGCAGGCCCTGTTGGTCGCGTTGCGGGCGCTGGCCCAGACCCCCGGTCTGGTGGAGACCGACGCGGTGCAGTCGGCGCTGGCCAAGCTGGCCCAGCTGGACCGGCAGGCGGCCGAGTCGCCCGACGTCGTGCAGGTGCTGCCGGCCGACCCGGCCCGGGAACTGGGCACCGTGCGGGACGCGCTGGACCGGAGCCGGCGGCTGTGGATGCGCTACTACACGGCGTCCCGGGACACCGTCACCGAACGGACCGTCGACCCGCTGCGCGTCCTGGTCACCGACGGCCACGCGTACCTGGAGGCGTACTGCCACCGGGCGCGGGCGATCCGGCACTTCCGGATCGACCGGATCGAGGCGGCCCGGGTGCTGGACGAGCCCGCGCAGGGCAGCCTGTGGGTGGACTCCGCGGTCCCGGACCGGATCTTCCACCCCGACCCGGCGGTCCCGCCCGTGGAGCTGGTGCTGACCGGCGGGGCGCGCTGGGTCGCCGAGTACTACCCGGTCGAGTCGGTCAGCCCGCTGGCCGAGGCGCAACCGGGCGTGCGGGTGACGATGCACGCCGGCAGCGACGAGTGGCTGGCCCGGCTGGTGCTCTCGCTCGGCGGCGACGCGGTGGTGACCAACCGGCCGGAGGTGTCCGAGCTGGTCGCCGACCGGGCCGAGCAGGCCATCGCCGCCTACGACCGCAGCTGATCCCGGACGCAACGCGCGCCCGGTCCGACCGGGTCGGTTGCCCGCCCGCCGCAGAGGGATGCGCTGACGCCGCCCCGACACGGTGTCCGTCTCGGTCGAGACCTTGGCGGAACCTGCACCATCACTCTGGGCGCCGTGCGCATGGATCGGGTGCCCTCAAGGGGCCGCCGCGCCTTGTCGGGTCGCACCCGGGTCGCCCGCCGTGGAGGATTGTCCGACGTCACTGTCCGACGTCACTCCGGTACACCTGCGCGACCGCGGCGGCCCCGCGTCGGCCCGGAGCCTTCGGGCCGTCTCGGTGGAGACTTTGGCGGAACCTGCACCGTCACTCCGGGCGCCGCGTGCACGGTGCCGGTGCCCTCAACGGGCCGGCACGTCCGGCTGTCCCGCCGGACCGGCCGCACCAGGTGGCGTTCGCCCGCCGCGGAGGATGCCCGAGCCCGGCCCCGGCTGCGACCGTGCTGCGATGCGCACTCCTTCCCGGTACGAGGACCTGACCCGCGGGCAGCGGCACCGGATGGCCGCCGTGCTGATCCTGCGCGCGGTGGTGTCCGTCGTGGTGATCGTGGCCGCCTATTTCCTGCTGCCGCTCAAGGAACCGGCCGGCACCGGCATCGTGGTGCTGGTCGTCGGCATCCTGGCGCTGGCCCTGGTGCTGGCCTGGCAGGTGTGGGCGATCATCGGGTCGCCCTTCCCGCGGCTGCGCGCCTTTGAGACGCTCGCCGTCGGGGTCCCGCTGCTGCTCATCACCTTCGCCGCCGGGTACTACCTGATCTCCCAGGGCGACCCGGCGGCGTTCTCCCAGCCGCTGGACCGGGTCGGCGGCCTGTACTTCACCATCACGGTGTTCTCCACGGTCGGCTTCGGCGACATCACCCCGGTCGGCGACCTGCCCCGGCTGCTGGTGAGCCTGCAGATGCTGCTGAACCTGGTGGTGTTCGGGCTCGTGGCCAAGCTCATCTTCGGCGCCGTCGAGATGAACCTGCGCCGGCGGTCGGCGCCACGCGCCGAACCGGACCCGACGGCTCCGTAGGATCGGGGCGGTGCCCCACGGCGGCGCCGCGGACGACGAGGGAGCCAGCGCATGCGTGTGTTCGGGCGGCAGCTGCCGAGCCTGCGCCTGCGCAAGGGGCGCCCACCCAAGACGCCCGACGGCACCATGCCGCTGATGGAGCACCTGCACGAGCTGCGCCGCCGGCTGTTCCTGGGCACGTTGGGAATCCTGGTGGGCACCGTGATCGGGTTCATCTGGTTCGGCCACGGCATCCCGGCGATCGGCCTGCCGAGCCTCTCGGACATCCTCACCGGGCCCTACTGTGCCGTACCGATCGACCGGCGTTACGACTTCGGCAGCCCGGACGAATGCAAGCTGCTGGCCACCGGCCCGTTCTCGGCGCTGGAGCTGCAGCTCAAGTCCGCGCTCATCGCCGGGGTCGTGCTGTCCAGCCCGGTCTGGCTCTACCAGCTGTGGGCGTTCGTGACCCCCGCGCTCTACAGCAAGGAGCGCAAGTACGCGGTCATCTTCGTCGGCACCGGCGGCATCCTGTTCGCCGCCGGCGCGGTGCTGGCCTACGTGGTGATCCGGGAGGGCCTGACCGTCCTGTTGGGCTTCGGCGGCGACGCCACGATCACCGCGCTGTCGCCCGACAGCTACTTCTCCTTCCTGATCGCCATGCTGATCATTTTCGGGGTCTCGTTCGAGCTGCCCCTGCTGCTGATCATGCTCAACCAGATCGGCGTGGTGCAGGGCGCCAAGCTGGCCGCCTGGCGCCGCTACGCGATCTTCGGGCTCACCGTCTTCGCCGGGCTCGTGGTGCCGGGCAACGACCCGATCACCATGCTCGCGCTGGCCGTCTCGCTCGCCCTGCTGTACGAGGTGTCGGTGCAGGTGGCCAAGGTGCACGACCGCCGCAAGCGGCGCCAGGAGGCCGCCGCCGAACTGGCCGACGACGAGGCGACGCCGCTGGCCGAC
>NZ_JBMDXT010000116.1:0-7762 GCF_048594475.1 Nakamurella sp.
GGGGGTGATCGGTTTCGACAGCGTGAGTCGAGTGAGGTGAAGCGGGCCGAGGAAGGCAACGATGATCTCGTTAACCATCCGTTGCAAAAAAATCAAGTGCCGACAACAAGCGCACTGACTTCGCCCTCGCCGCCTGAGCGAGTAAGGAGTCCGTCAGCCCGGGAATCCTCCGACCCGGATCCTGACGTCAGCTAGGAGGATCACCGAGAGGTCCGGTCGCGGGACCTCGAGGGACATCTCACAGCGACTGGGCCCGTCACACCGGGGTGTCCGTGACAGCGGTGGGGCCGAGTAGAGATCTAACGGACTGCGCCCGGAGAAGCCCTCGCAAGGCCACGGTGGACGCGGGTTCAATTCCCGCCACCTCCACGTGTCACGCACGTGACGACAAGGGCCCCGCCTGATCAGGCGGGGCCCTTCTCGTCTCTCGGGGACGTCAACTCAGGTCAGCGGCTCGGCCCGTTCGACGGGGGCCTTGGCCCGGGTCTTGCGCTTGTCCGCCCGCTTGGCCGGCTTGTCGCGCGGTGGGGTGCCGGCCTCGGGCTGCTCGAGGTCCTCCCGCAGCCGGTCGAGTTCGCCCCGCAGGTAATCGCGGGTGGCGACCTCGCCGATGGCCACGCGGAGGGCGGCCAGTTCGCGGGCGATGAACTCGGTGTCGGCCTTGGTCTGGGCCGCGCGGGACCGGTCCTCCTCCAGCGAGATGCGGTCGCGGTCGTCCTGCCGGTTCTGCGCCAGCAGGATCAGCGGTGCGGCGTAGGCGGCCTGGGTGGAGAACGCCAGGTTGAGCAGGATGAACGGGTACGGGTCCCACTGGTAGCTGACCGCGACCAGGTTGAGCGTGATCCAGACGATCACGACCAGCGTCTGCCAGAACAGGAACGTGCCGGTGCCCAGGAACCGGGCCAGGCGCTCGGAGAACCGGCCGAACGTCTCCGGATCGATGTCCATGCTGAACCGGCGTCCGCTGCGCGGCTGGTCCAGCCGGCGCCGGGAGTGCGCCTCAGCCATGGGTCACCCCCCGGGCGGCGGGGGCCGGCTCGTCCTCGTCCAGTCCCTCGTCGCGCCAGTTGTCGGGCAGCAGGTGGTCCAGCACGTCGTCGACGGTCACCGCGCCGAGCAGGTGGTCCTCGTCGTCCACCACGGGCGCGCAGACCAGGTTGTAGGAGGCGAAGAACCGGGTGACGTCGGCGAGCGAGGCGTCGGGGGACAGCCGCGCCATCTCGGCGTCCAGCGCACCGGCGACCAGCTCGAACGGCGGCTCGCGCAGCAGCCGCTGGGTGTGCACGCAGCCCAGGTACCGGCCGGTCGGGGTGGCCTGCGGTGGCCGGCAGACGAACACCATCGACGCCAGCGCCGGAGTCAGGTCGGGGGACCGCACCCGGGCCAGGGCCTCGGCGATCGTCGCGTCGGGGGTCAGGACCACCGGCTCCGGGGTCATCAGGCCACCAGCCGACTCGGCCGAGTACTGCAGCAGCCGGCGGACCGGGGCCGACTCCTCGGGTTCCATCAGCCCGAGCAGCCGTTCCTGGACGCCCGGCGGCAGTTCCGACAGCAGGTCGGCCGCGTCGTCGGGATCCATCGCCTCCAGGATGTCCGCCGCCCGCGACTCGTCCAGGTGGGCCAGGATCTCCTGCTGGTCGTCCTCGCCCAGCTCCTGCAGGATGTCGGCGAGGCGGTCGTCGTCCATCGTGTCCGCGACCTCGTACCGCAGGGTCGGCTCCAGTTCGCGCAGGACGGCGGCCGCGTCCGCGGCGCGCAGCCCCTCCATCTGGGCGATGACCTGCTGGGAGCCCCGGATCGATCGACCGGTCAGTTCGGCCGGGCCGAGCCCCCGCACGTCCGGCCAGCTGACGATCTGCACCGGCGGGCGGCGCACCAGCCGCCGCGTCTTCTCCCGGACGGCGAGGCGGGCGACCACCCAGTCCCGGCTGCGGGTGCGCTCGATCGCGGCATCCACCACGATCGCCGAGGTCGCCCGGGCGGCCAGGTTGACCGTGACCCCCAGCAGCTGACCGATCAGCCGCAGCTCCATCGGTCGCTGCTCGAAGCGGCGCATGCTCACGTTGCCGGTGGACAGGGCGACGGCGTGCGACTCGAGGCTGCCGACCCGCAGCATCGGCACGAAGATGGGCCGGCGGGTCAGCAGCTCGACCACCAGGCCGAGCACCCGCGGCGGTTTGCGGTCCAGCCGCAGGGCCACCACGATGTCGCGGACCTTGCCGATCGATTCGCCGCCCGGGCCGAACACCGGCAGCCCGGCCAGCTGGGCGACGAAGACCTTCGCGGTGGGAGCCACGGGATCAGGTTAGGGCCCCGTCCCGCCCGGGCGGCGGCACCCTCGGCCCACCCCCGTCGCCGGGACATTCCCAGGGTGTTCACACGGCGGGCCCACGGTGTCGGCACCGCCGCGCTGCGTAGGGTTGCGGGTTGCCGATGCCTCTTCGGCGACGGACCGACCGGACCATCCGATCGGACCCACCCGATCAGACCACCCGATCAGACCACCAGATCACCCCCGAGGATGTTCGATGCGCGTCCGCGCCCTTGTCCTGGCCCTGCCCCTGGCGGTGGGCATCCTGCTCACCGGTTGCGCCTCCGGCGGCTCGTCGACGCCGACCAGCACCTCGGTGACGTCGACGCCGGCCACCCTGGGGCCGAGCGTGCCCCCGGCCACCGCCGTCGCCGCCCCGGTCCCGGCCGACCAGCTGCCGACCGCCAGCGGCGCGTTCGGCGAGAAGCCGACGCTGACCTTCCCGGCCGGGGACCCGCCGCCCAGCCTGCAGCGGGTGATCCTGTCCGAGGGCACCGGCCCGGTCACCACGAGCGGCGACTGGCTGGTCACCAACTACCTGGGCCAGGTCTGGGGCGGCAAGGTCTTCGACAACTCCTACGACCGCGGCTCCACCTCGGCCTTCCAGATCGGCGTCGGCAAGGTCGTCCCGGGCTGGGACGTCGGCCTGGTCGGGGTGCCCGTCGGCAGCCGGGTGATGCTGTCGCTGCCGCCGGCCGACGGCTACAAGGCGGCCGGCAACCCGAGCGCCGGCATCACCGGCACCGACACGCTGGTGTTCGTGGTCGACATCGTGGACGCCATCGGCCCGGACGCGGCCGGCCAGAAGGACGCCGAGGTGCAGCCGGCCCCGGCCAACGCCCCGCAGGTCAGCGGCGACCTCGGCAGCCCGGCGACGGTCACCGTGCCGGCCGGCACGCCCGAGCCGACCGCGCCGTCGGTCACGGTGCTGGCCAAGGGCACCGGCGCGCCGGTCCAGGCCGGCCAGGTGCTGGTGCAGTACGCCGCGGTGACCTGGACCGGGGAGGACGCCGGTTCGACCTGGACCAGCGCGTCCGGCCAGGGCGGCGGCCCGCAGGAGCTGCCGGGGGCCGCCGGCGGCCCGTTCGAGGGCATGGTCGGCGTGCCGCTGGGCAGCCGGGTGCTGGTCCAGGTTCCCGGCCAGACCGACCAGTCGACCGGACAGCAGCAGCCGGCGATCGCGGCCGTCATCGACCTGATCTACCAGACCACCGTCACCCCGGCGACGACGCCGAGCGGGTCGGCGACCCCCAGCGGATCCGAGGTGCCCGGCAGCGCCGAGCCGAGCGGGTCGTCCGCCCCGGGCAGCGCGGCGCCGACCGGCTGACCACCCGGTCGCCCGGCGATCAGTGGAAGACGCCCGGCGATCAGTGGAAGAGCGGGACGATCAGGTAGATGCCGTAGAGGGCGATCAGCCCGGCCACCCCGAGGCAGCCGTAGCCGGCCGCCCGCGCCAGCAGGTGGGGCCGCCCGCCGCCCGCCGGTGCGTGGGTCAGGGCGGCCACGCCCAGGGCGAAGATGCCGACGATGGAGATGGCCGCGACCACCGTGGTCACCGCGACCAGCCCGAGGGACGCCCAGTCGATCTTCATCCGGTCACCTCCCGGGGGGACGGGGTGGTCGGCTCGGGATCGGTCGGGTTGATGACCACGTCGCGCGCGTCGTTGACGTTGTCGGCCGACACCGGCGCGCGCCGGGAGATGGCGTAGATCGCCGCCGCTCCGGCCACCAGCCCGGCGAACACGATGACCAGGCCCAGCGTGCCGGTCCCGGCGATGGCGGCGGCGATCCCGCCGGCC
The DNA here is from genome assembly GCF_048594475.1 of Nakamurella sp. Lineage (NCBI taxonomy): Bacteria > Bacillati > Actinomycetota > Actinomycetes > Nakamurellales > Nakamurellaceae > Nakamurella > Nakamurella sp. The sequence continues at coordinate 4,111 of NZ_JBMDXT010000116.1, forward strand.
AGCGCGGCCGCCGGCAGGGTCAGCAGCCAGCCGTAGACCATCCGCCGGGCGGTGCCCCAGCGCACGTCGGCCAGCTTGCGGCCGACGCCCGAGCCCATGATCGAGCCGGCGCAGACCTGGGTGGTGGACAGGCCGAAGCCCATGTGCGACGAGGCCAGGATGGCCGCGGCCGACGTGGTCTCGGCGGCCAGGCCCTGGGGCGAGGTGACCTCGACGATGCCCTTGCCCATCGTGCGCATGATGCGCCAGCCGCCCGAGTAGGTGCCCAGCCCGATGGCCAGCCCGGCGGTGACGATGACCCAGACCTGCGGTCCGGTGCCCGACTCCTGGTAACCGGCCGTGATCAGCACCAGGGTGATGACGCCCATCGTCTTCTGGCCGTCCGAGGTGCCGTGGGCGAGCGCGATCATCGATCCGGACACCGTCTGGCCCCGGCGGAACCACCCGACGGCGGGCTCCCGGTCCGCCCGCCGCATCCAGCGATAGACCAGGAACGTGGCCAGGCCGGCGGCCAGACCGGCCACCAGCGGCGCCATGATCGCCGGCAGCACGATCTTGGAGACGATGACGGAGAAGTTCACCCCGGCGGTGCCGGCACCGACCAGGACGGCGCCGATGAGCCCGCCGAACAGGGCGTGGGACGAACTGGACGGCAGCCCGAACAGCCAGGTGGTCAGATTCCACAGGATGGCCCCGACCAGCCCGGCGAAGATCATCACCGGGGTGACGACCGCGTCGTTGACGATGCCGCCGGAGATGGTCTTGGCCACCTCGGTGGACAGGAAGGCGCCGATCACGTTGAGGATGGCGGCGACCAGCACCGCGGTCCGGGGTGCGAACGCGCCGGTGGCGACGGAGGTGGCCATGGCGTTGGCGCTGTCGTGGAAGCCGTTGGTGAAATCGAATACGAGCGCGGTCAGCACGACCAGCGCCACCACGAACAGCGTCGTCGTCATCCAGGTCTTTCTTGAGCGAAGGGTCCGAGGTCGATGCGCAAGAGACGGGATCTTTTCCCGAACGCCGGGTGGCGGCACGCCGTCGTTAGGGTGAACGGGTGACCAACACGCGGACAGTATCCCGGGCCGCGCGAATCCGCGACGTGGCCGGCCTGCTGGCCCGGCTGGTGCTGGCCGGGGTGTTCCTGGTGTCGGGCGGGATCAAGGCCTGGGACGCCCGGGAGACGATCGTCGCGGTCCGGGCCTATCAACTGCTGCCCGATTCGCTGGTCGGTACCGTGGCCGCGATCCTGCCCTGGTTCGAGCTGGCCCTTGGCGTGTTGCTGCTGGTCGGGCTGGCGACCCGGCTGGCCGCGATCCTGGCCGGCGTGGTGATGGTGACGTTCATCGCCGCGGTGGCCTCGGCGGCGGCCCGCGGGCTGTCCATCGACTGCGGCTGCTTCGGCGGCGGCGGGGAGGTCGCGGCCGGTCAGACCGCCTACACCGAGGAGATCCTGCGAGATCTGGCGTTCCTGGCCCTGGCGGTGTACCTGGCGGTGCGGCCGGACACCCCGTTCTCGGTGGACCGGCTGGTCCAGCGGCGGGCGACGGACCCGCGGTAGTCCCGGCATAGTGGTGGCGGCGTGACGAACCGGTGGCAACCGCCCCGGTGACGGGAACCGGACAGCGACGAAGAAGACGGCGAGGACAGCGCGGTGGCGCAATCGGGCGCAGGCAAGAACGGACAGGGTCGGAGCGGCGGGAGCGGCGCCGGGCAGGGGGGCGGCAAGGCCGCCCCCAAGGGCAAGAGCGGGGCGAGCGGCCGGCAGTCGGTCGCGGCGGCGCGGCGCTCCAGCCCCGGCAACAACCGGACCCAGCTCATCATCGGCGGCATCGCCATCGTGGTGATCATCGCGATCGTGGTCTTCGGGGTCGTGCTGAACCGCCAGCAGACCGCCACCCAGGCCGACGGCTACGGCGGCTCCACCCAGTCGGTCGCCACCGCGTCGGCGGACGGCGTGGTGACGGTCACCAAGCCGGGCAGCACGCCCAAGGCGACGATCGACGTCTACGAGGACGCCATGTGCCCGGCCTGCGCCGAGCTGGAGCGGCAGTTCGGGCAGCAGATCGCCCAGCAGATCGACAACGGCAACCTGACCGTGAACTACCACATGGTCGACTTCCTGAACCGGCTGTCGCCCTCCGGTGACTACTCCACCCGGGCGGCGGGCGCGCTGCTGTGCGTCGCGCAGGATTCGGGCACCCAGCCCGGCGTCTACATGGCGCTGCACTCGGCCCTGTTCGACTCGGCCAACCAGCCCGAGGAGAACGGTTCGACGGACCTGTCCAACCAGCAGCTGGCCGACCTGGCCAAGACGGCGGGGGCCACCGAGCAGGCTCAGACCTGCATCTCGTCGGGCACCAACACCCAGGCGGCGGCGGCCGCGGCGGCCACCTTCATGACCAACCTGGGCACGATCACCGGCGGCCGGGCGGGCACCCCGACGGTGGTCCACAACGGCGCTCCGGTCACGCTGAACACCGATTGGCTGTCCACCCTGGTGGCCTGATTAGGAACCGCTGCCGGAGCTTGCTACGCTGTTCCGGCAGCTTGGGGCTGTGGCGCAGCTGGTAGCGCACCACACTGGCAGTGTGGGGGTCAGGGGTTCGAGTCCCCTCAGCTCCACCGCACAGGGCCGGTCGTTCCGTTCGGAACGGCCGGCCCTTTCGGTTGTTCGAGGCCGGATGCGGGCCCTTCCGGCCGACCCGGGTCGGGCAGCAGGGCGGCCGTGACGGCCGCCGCCGTGCTCCGGGACGCCCTGCACGCGGTGCTGGGCCCGGCCGGCTCCGGGACGACGCCGGGGGTCCGGTCGGGGGTCTGACCCGGGGCCGGAAACTCGGGACCCCCCTCACGCGGTGTTCTACGCCTCGTCGGATTAAGCTCTGGTGGTCACGGCATGCACGTGGCATGTGAACCAACCCTGCGAGCGCCGAACCGCTGGAGGCTCCACTGTGACCGCAGTAGCACCCCGTCCCGTGGTGACCCGGCCGTATCCGGTGCAACGGGCGCCCCGCGGCGCCAAGTTCCTGCAGTACCTGCACACCACGGACCCCAAGGTCCTCGGCGTCATGTACATCGCGACCTCGTTCGCCTGGTTCATGCTCGGCGGCCTGATGGCGCTGTTCATGCGGGCCGAGCTGGCGCAGCCGGGCATGCAGTTCCTCTCGCCCGAGCAGTACAACCAGCTGTTCACCATGCACGGCACGATCATGCTGCTGTTCTATGCGACGGCCGTCGTGTTCGGGTTCGCCAACTTCGTGCTGCCGCTGCAGATCGGCGCGCCGGACGTGGCGTTCCCCCGGCTGAACGCCTTCTCTTACTGGCTGTACTTCTTCGGCGCGCTGATCGCGGCGTCCGGCTTCTTCACCCCGGGCGGCGCGGCCGCGTTCGGCTGGACCGCCTACGTGCCGCTGTCCCTCGAGGCGAACTCGCCCGGCGTCGGCGGCGACCTGTGGATCATGGGCCTGGCCGTCTCCGGTCTCGGCACCATCCTCGGCGGCGTCAACATGATCACCACGGTGATCTGCATGCGGGCCCCGGGCATGACCATGTGGCGCCTGCCGATGTTCACCTGGGCCATCTTCATCACCTCGATCCTGATCCTGATCGCGTTCCCGATCCTGACCGCCGCCCTGATGGGCATGGCCTCGGACCG
>NZ_JBMDXT010000117.1:0-2056 GCF_048594475.1 Nakamurella sp.
CCGGGCCCGGCGGGACGGGCGGGATCGGCCGGGTCAGCGGCTCGGCCCCGCGCCGGGCCGCGTACCCGGTGGCCGGGTGGGCCACCTCGCCGGATCCGTCGTCGAGGTCGCCGGCCGGGCCCAGGCCGGCCTCGCCGGCGCTGCGGGCGCCGCCGGGGATGCCGCTGCCGGTGCCGCTGTCGCTGTCGGTGTCGCTGTCGGTGCCGCTGTCGACGCCCTGCCGGCGGCGGGACGGCCGGCGCAGCCGGGGCGCGGCCGGCGGCTCGTCCAGATCCATCGGGTGCTCGTCGGCGGGCTCGTCCCAGTCGTCGTACCCGTCGTCCGGCTCGGCCGACCGGTGACCGATCTCCCGCCAGCCGCCCCGGATCAGCCGGGGCACGTCGGCCAGCGAGATGCCCAGGATGAGCAGCACCCCGAACAGGCCGAGCAGGACGAGCAACAGGAGGGCCGGGATCGTGTTGATGCCGACGAAGAGCGGTTGGCCGACCAGCCAGCCGACCGTCCCGCCGGCCGTCATCCGCTGGCCGGTCGAATCGGTGGTGGCATCGGCCAGGCCGGCCACGTGCAGCACGTGCAGCACGCCGGCCGCGCTGAGCACCACGGCGATGCCGCCGGCGATCCGGCGCGGCCGGTGGCCCGGGTCGGGCTCGGAGCGCATCAGCACCACGGCGAGCACGACGAGGGCGATCGGGAAGACGTAGGCCAGCACGCCGACCCAGACCCGGACGGCGTCGTCGGCGAGCGCACCGATCGGGCCGGCCGCCCCCAGCCAGGTGCCGACGGCGCAGACCAGCGCGACCGCGATCAGGCCGAGCGCCAGCCCGTCCCGCTTGTGGGTCGCGTCGATGGACCGGGTGGCCGATGCCCCGGCGCCGACCGCGCGGGCGAGCTGCCCGCACCAGCGGGCGACGAGCAGCCAGAGCCGGCGCAGTCCCCGACCCACGCCCTTGATGCCGGTGACGACCGGCGACTGTTCCCGCGTCTCGGCGGCGGACCAGGCCTTCGTCGGGGCGCCCGCGCGGCTGCGGCCGGCACCCGACCGGGATCCGCCCGACCGCCCGCCGGAACCCTTCGAGCTGGTGGCGCGCGAGCGGCCCGAGCCGGTGCCGCGGGTACCGCCGGACCGGGCCCGGTCGGAGCTTCCGGCCGCCCGGGCCGACGAGCCGGTCGATCCCGTGGCACCGGCCGAGGTCGGGCGCCGGGCCGACCCGGACGACGTTCCGGACGTCGACCGAGGCGCCGAGCGCCCGCCTGAGGACCGGGTTGCCGGGGACTTCGCAGCCATGCGCTCTAACGTATCGGGCCGGTCACACCAACCTCACGTGCCACACCGGCCGGCCGGGACGGGCGGGGTGGACGGCCGGGGTGACGGCGGGGGTGACGGCGGGGGTGGGTGCCGCTCCGGATCGGCGCCGCGCGGACGAACTCGCCCCGATGGTGACGGGTGGGACGGGAGTCGCCGGGTTCGCCCGCGCGGCGGGTGATGATCCGCGCGGGTCAGGAGACGAGGGACAGCGCGGGAACCGGGTCGGTGCCCGCCGGGGGGCCGCCGGCCGGGTTCGCCGAGGGGTCGGTGCCCGCCGGGGTCGTCGCCGCGGTGCCCGCTGCGGTGCCCGCCGGGGCGGTCGCGGCGCGAGCGGCCAGTCCGTCGGTCGCGCGGAACAGGGTGCCCGTGCCGTGCACCCGCACCGGTCCCTGCCGGGCCGGCAGGAAGACCGATCGGCCCGGCCCGACCGTCAGTTCGGCCCCCTGCGCGTCGGTCAGGGTCAGCGTGCCCTCGGTGACCAGCAGGATCTGCGGGCCGGTGTGCTCCAGCACCCGACCGACCGCGTCCACCCGCACCCGGGACAGCAGGAACTCCGGGACCGGGGTGCGGAACGCGACCTCGCCCGGGGCGACCGGCACCCCGGGGATCAGCATCGGCTCGTCCGGGGCGAACGACACCACGGCGGACAGCTCGGCCACGTCCACGTGCTTGGTCGTCAACCCGCCCCGCAGCACGTTGTCCGAGCTGGCCATGATCTCCACCCCGAACCCGGACAGGTAGGCGTGCATG
>NZ_JBMDXT010000118.1:0-4098 GCF_048594475.1 Nakamurella sp.
GCTCTACCCGACCCGCACCACCATCACCGAGGCGATCCGCCGGGTCACCGGCGAGCGCGGGCCGCTGCCCGCGCCGGCCGACCAGGCGACCGACAACGGCGCCCGCGTCGGCGCGGCCCGCTGAGCCCACCCACCCGTTCCTCCCCGGTCCTCCCGGGACTGCACGAAAGGCACATCCATGGCACGCGTCGAGGTCCTGCTCCCGCAGTGGGGCATGGGCATGAGCGAAGGCACCATCATCGAGTGGCACAAGGCGGTCGGTGACAGCGTCACCGAGGACGAGCCGTTGGCCGAGGTCGAGGCGGAGAAGGTCGAGGAGACCCTGGAGTCCCCGGCCACCGGCACCATCACCGAGATCCTCATCCCGGTGGACCAGACGGTCGAGGTGCGCACCGTCGTCGCGATCATCGAGACCGCCGACTGAAGCGGTGCTCGTCACCGACCCAGTCGCAATCGAAAGGAGTTGAGCGGATCATGGTGGACACGCTGTCGTCGACCTTCGACGTGGTGGTGATCGGGGCGGGCATCAACGGTGTCGCCATCGCCCGGGACGCCGCCCTGCGGGGCCTGCGAGTGGTCCTTCTCGAGCAGGACGACATCTGCAGCGGCGTGTCCGCGTGGTCCGGCCGGCTCGTGCACGGCGGGCTGCGGTACCTGGAACACCGCGACTTCGCGCTGGTGCGGGAGTCGCTCCGGGAGCGGGAGCGGCTGTTCGTCCAGGCCCCGCACCTGGTCAAGCCGGTCCGGCTGCTGATGCCGTTCTACAAGCACAACCGCCGGCCCGGCTGGATGATCCGCTTCGGCATGATCGCCTACGACGTCCTGTCCTTCGACAAGAAGTCGGCCCGGCACGAGATCCTGTCCGAGCCGAAGACCCGGCAGCGCTTCACCGGCATCGGCACCGACGGGCTGTCCGGCGCCGCGGTGTTCACCGACGGCCAGGTGGAGTACGCCGAGCGGCTCTGCGTCGAGCTGGCGGTCGCGGCCGCGGGTGACGGTGCGGTCATCCGCACCCACGCCCGGGTCGAGGAGCCCATCATGGACGGTGGTCGACTGGTCGGCGTCCGGTTCCGCGACATCGACACCGGCCGGATGCACGAGGTCCGCGGCTCGGTGATCATGAACGTGGCCGGCCCGTGGATCGACCGCATCTTCACCACCGGCGCGTCGGGCCAGCCCCGGCTCAACGGCGGCACCAAGGGCAGCCACCTGGTGGTCGACACGTTCCCCGGCGCGCCGACCGACGTCGTGTACTACGAGTCGCGGCGCGACGGCCGGCTGGTCCTGGTCATCCCGTGGATGGGCCGGTACCTGTTGGGCACCACCGACATCCGGTTCGACGACGATCCGGACGAGGCCCGCTGCGACGCCGACGAGATGCAGTACATCCTGGACGAGGTGAACGGCCTCGTGCCCGGGGCCAACCTGACCTCCGGCGACGTGCTCTACACGCTGTCCGGAGTCCGGCCGCTGCCCTACGCCCCGGGCGTGGCCGAGTCCTCGGTGCCGCGCACCCACGTGCTGCACGAGCACGACGGGTCGGTGAACGGTCTCATCACCGTCGTCGGCGGCAAGCTCACCACCCACCGGCAGCTGGCGGAGGACGCGGTCGACCTGGCCTTCACGAAGCTGGGCCGGCCGGCGCCCAAGTGCGTCACCACGTTCCTGCCGTTCCCCGGGGCCGTCGGCGACCTGGCCGCCGCCCGCCGGGATTTGGTGGGCGCGGGCCTGTCCACGCGCTCGGCCGACCGGCTGATCAACGTCTACGGCGGCCGGGCGCTGGAGGTGGTCGCCCTGGCGGCCGAGGATCCCGACCTGCTCGCGGTCGTGCACGAGCCGACCGGCGCCATCGGGGCCGAGCTGGTCTTCGCGGTCCGGGTCGAGTTCGCGCGCACCCTGGCCGACGTGCTGGCCCGCCGCACCCTGCTCGCGTTCGAGCCGGGCCACGCCCTGCCCGAGGTGGACAAGATCGCCGCGGTGCTGGGCGACCGGCTCGACTGGGACGAGGCCCGGCGCGAGCGGGAGATCACCGGCTACCGGCGGTGGCTGGACCACCTGGCCATCCCGTCGGCGGCCGCCCCGGTCGCCGGCACCGCCGGCGATCCGGGGGTCGCCGTCGGCACCTCCGGCACGCCCGACCCGGACGGGATCCGGCCGTGAGCTCCGCCGGCGCCGCCCGCTACGTCCTGACGCTGGACGAGGGCACGTCCAGCGCCCGGGCCGTGCTGATCGACCCGGACGGTCACATCGTCAGCGAGGCGCGGCGCCCGGTCGTCCCGGTGTTCCCGCACCCGGGCTGGGTCGAACTCGACCCCGCCCGGGTCTGGGAGTCGCAGCGGGACGCCATGCTGGAGGCCATGTCCCGGCACGGGGTGACCGCCCGGGAGCTGGTCGCCATCGGCATCACCACCTCGCGGGAGACCGTGATCATCTGGGACCGGCGGACCGGTGAGCCGATCCACCGGGCGATCTCGTGGATGTCGAACCAGACCGAGCCGATCGTCCGCCGCTGGCGGGAGGCCGGCTGGGACGAGGACATCCGCGCCCGCACGGGGGTCTACAACAACCCGTTCTTCAGTGCCTCCAAGCTGACCTGGCTGCTGGAGAACGTCCCCGGGGCCCGGGACCGGGCGCAGCGCGGGGAGCTGGCCGCCGGCACCCTGGACACCTGGCTGCTGTGGCAGCTGACCGGCGGCCGGTCCCACCGCACCGACCACAGCGAGGCGTCGCGCACCGGACTGTTCAACCTGACGACGATGAGCTGGGACGCCGAACTCTGCGCCCGGGCCGGGGTTCCGCTCTCGCTGCTGCCGGAGGCGGTGGCCTCGGACGCCCTGTTCGGCGACGCCGATCCAACCGTGTTCGGCGAGCTGGCCGGCGGCTCCCGCGGTGTGCCGGTCACGGCCGTCCTGGGCGACCAGCAGGCCGGCATGTTCGGTCAGGCCTGCTTCGACCCCGGATCGGCGAAGAACACCTACGGCACGGCCGGCGTGCTCACCGTCAACAGCGGGGACCGCCCGATGCTGGTGGACGGGCAGATCGCCAGCGTCGCCTGGACGGTGACCGGACGCACCGCGTTCGAGGTCGAGGGGACGGTCTTCTCCAGCGGTCAGACCCTGGGCTGGCTGCGCGACCGGATGAAGATGTTCAGCTCGGGGGACGAGATCGAGCGACTGGCGCGGCTGGCCGACGACAACGGCGGCGTCTACTTCGTGCCCGCGTTCAACGGTCTCGGTTCCCCGTACTGGGACCGCGGCGCGACCGCCACGATCTCCGGGCTGACCCTGGAAGCCGGGGCGGAGCACGTGGTCCGGGCCGCCGTGGAGGCCATGGCCTACCAGACCCGGGACAACATCGACCGGCTCGGCGCCGCGGGCCTGACCGTTGAGTCGTTGAAGGTGGACGGCGGCGCGGCCGGCAACGACCTGCTCTGCCAGTTCCAGGCCGACCTGTGCGGCATCCCGGTCCTGCGGGCCAGCCAGCGCGAGATGACCGCGTTGGGCGTGGGTTTCCTGGCCGGGATCGGGGTCGGCGTCTGGAAGTCGCCGAACGACCTGGCCGGCGGCTGGACCGCCGACCGGATCTTCGAACCCGGCCCGGACGCCGCGCGGGCCGACCAGCTGTACGCGGGTTGGTGCCGGGCGGTCGAGGCCGCGCGCACCATCTGACGGCCCGTCGCGATCCACCGGCCCCGGCCGGACCGCTCCCCGCCCACCCCTTCCCGACCCATCCGATCCTCCGTCCAAAGGAGTTCGCCATGCCCTACGTCGATCCGGCCCGGTTGGTCGCCGACGCCCGCTCCGGCGGCTACGCCGTCGGCGCCTTCAACATGCACAACGTGGAGACCACCCAGGCCCTGGTGCTGGCCGCCGAGGAGGCCAAGGCGCCGGTCTTCCTGCAGGTCGGCCGGGCCATCGTGCCGCACATGGGCCTGCGCAAGGCCTACGAGATGACCAGGCGGGTGGCGGAGGAGTCCGGCGCCGACGTCGTCATCCACCTCGACCACGGGCCGGAGGACGAGGTGCTGGAGGCGATCAAGCTCGGCTTCGGCTCGGTCATGTACGACGGCGCGCACCTGCCGTTCGAGGAGAACATCCG
>NZ_JBMDXT010000119.1:0-3421 GCF_048594475.1 Nakamurella sp.
CTCAGCTAACGTTGCTAACGAGGGCGCCGGGCTGGCCGGTGCCTGCACAACGTTGAGGGAGTGCCCCATGGCTACCGCCACCAAGGCTGCGGCCGAGAAGGCCGAGAACGCCGTCGCGCAGGTCACCGAGACCGTCTCGTCCACCGTCTCCAAGGCCACCGCGGTCGCGAACGACCTGGTCAACAAGACCACCGACGCCTTCGCGCCGATCGTGAAGTCCGCCGAGGAGAAGACCCAGGAGCTGACCGCCGCCTTCGCCGACGAGGTGAAGAAGGCCGAGGCCAAGGGCCAGGAGCTGACCGAGCAGTTCGCCGCCGAGTACAAGAAGGCGGAGGCCAAGGCCCAGGAGCTGGCCGAGGCGTGGACCGAGGAGTACAAGAAGGCCGAGGCCAAGGCCAAGGAGTACACCGAGGCCTTCGGCGCCGAGGTCAAGAAGGTCGTCGTCATCTCCGTCGACACCTACGCCGAGGCCGTCCAGAAGTACCTGGACCTGACCGTCGAGTTCGTCGAGACCTTCAAGAACGACGCCGTCCTGGACCTGACCAAGAAGAACGCCAAGGCGATCACCGACCTGGTCGAGGCGTCCGTCAGCCAGACCAAGGACCTGCTGAAGTAAGCAGTCCTGCGCACGTCGAAAAGGGGCGGGTGGCCGATGGCCGCCCGCCCCTTTTGCTGCGCTCCCCCGCCGTCCTCGCCATCAGCGCCGGGGGTGCGGCGACCGTTCGCGCACGGCCAGCGGCAGCGCCGCCCACAGCACGACCAGCACCAGGGCCGCCCCACCGGCGGCCACGAGCCCGGCCGGCCCGCCCAGCACGACGTCGAAGATCAGCAGCACGACGCCCACGATCGACGCGGCCAGCAGCGCGATGCCGACCAGGGCGAGCCGGTGCGCGATGTCGACCGTGGCCTGCCGGGCATGCCGGCGGAACAGCAGCCGGTGCAGGCTGACCGGCGCGATGAGGAACCCCATGGCCAGGACGGCCAGGCACAGCGTGACCAGGTAGATCGTCGTCTGCAGCGTCGTCAACTGTTCGAAGCGTGATTGGAAGGGCAGCACGACCAGGAATCCGGTCAGGATCTGGACCCCGGTCTGCACGACCCGCAGCTCCTGCAGCAGGTCGACCCAGTTGCGGTCGAGCCGCTGGAGCGGCGTCTCCCGGCGCTGGTCGTCGACGCTCTCCCGGTCCGGCTGCGCGTCGTCGACCATGTCCTCATTGTGCGCCGGGGGACGGGCGAGGGCGGCGGCCCGCCACCGCGACCGGGCCTCCTGCGCCGGCCGGTGCGGCGCCGCCCAGCCCGCCGGTCGGGCGGTACCACCCGACGGCGTTGCCGGTCAGGACGCGGTCCAGGTCGGCGCCCACCGCATCGGCCAGCACCTCGAGGTCCGCGGGGACGAAGGGGCGCGGCGCCCGGGTGCCGGGCAGATCGGTGCCCCACAGCAGCGCACCCGGGTCGACGCCGTGGATGCGGCGCAGGACGTCGACCACCACCGCCGGACCGCCGGCCCAGCGCCCGAACCCGGTCGCCTTGACCCGCACGCCGCCGGCCACCAGGCGCAGCAGATCGTCCAGGCCGTCGGTGGTGAGCCCGAGGTGGTCGATGCTGGCCCGGGGCAGCCGGCCGATCGCCGGACCGACGGAGCCGAGGTCGTCGCTGCGGACGTAGAACTCGCTCGACCAACCGGCGGTGTCGTAGACCAGCCGGCCGAGCCGGTCCACGTCGTCCGGTCCGGCGGACCCGCCGCGAACCAGGTTGAAGCGGACCGCGCGCACGCCCGCGGCGTCCAGCCGGGTGATCGTGCCGGCCGTGGTGTCGGCCGGCAGCTGGGTCACCCCGACGAACGTCGGACCCAGGCGGTCCAGCGCATCCAGCAGGTAGGTCTGGTCGAAGCCCTGGAAGGAACCGGACACCACCGCGCCCCCGCGCACGCCGAGATCGTCGACCACACGGCGGTAGTCGTCGACGGTGAACGGATCGGGCCGGTAGGCCGGCCGAGCCTGCGAGGCCGCCGGCGATAACGGCCGGGCGGCACCGGCGGCCACGTCGGCGACGGCGGCGACGTCGGAGCCCACTGGTCCGGGGCCACCCGATCCCTGGTTCGGGATCAGCGGGAAGCGCGGGTCGATGATGTGCAGGTGGCTGTCGAACACGGCGAACCCTCCAGCCCGGTCCGGTGGTCTACAGGATGTCGCCGGGCCGGTAGCTCGCGGCCTCCGGATGCTCGCCCCGCAGCTCCCCGATCCGCCGGATCACCGCGGCGGTCTGCCGCTCCGCCAGGCCGGTGAACGACAGCGGATCGGCCAGCAACTCGTCCAGATCGATCCGGTTCAGCGGCAGCCGGGTGTCGCCCGCCAGCCGATCCAGCAGGTCGTTGTCCACCTGACCCTTCTCCCGCATGGCCAGGGCGACCGCGACGGCGTGCTCCTTGATCGCCTCGTGCGCCGTCTCCCGGCCCACGCCGGCCCGGATCGCGGCCATCAGCACCTTGGTGGTGGCCAGGAACGGCAGGTACCGCTCCAGCTCGCGCTCGATGACGGCGGGGTAGGCGCCGAAGTCGTCGAGCACGGTCAGGAACGTCTCGAACAGCCCGTCGATCGCGTAGAACGCGTCCGGCAGGGCGACCCGGCGGACCACCGAACAGAAGACGTCGCCCTCGTTCCACTGCGCCCCGGCCAGCTCGCCGGCCATCGAGGCATACCCGCGCAGGATCACCGCGAGGCCGCAGACGCGTTCGCAGGAGCGGGCGTTCATCTTGTGCGGCATCGCCGACGAGCCGACCTGACCCGGCCGGAAGCCCTCGGTGGCCAGCTCGGCCCCGGCCATCAGCCGGATGGTGGTGGCCAGCGACGCCGGGCCGGCGGCCAGCTGGACCAAGAGCGAGACGACCTCGTAGTCCAGTGACCGGGGGTAGACCTGGCCGACGCTGATCAGCGCCCGTCCGGAGGGCGAGATCTGGCGCACCACCTTGGCTTCGAGCAGGTCGACGTCCTCCGGCTCGCCCAGCAGGTCGAGCATGTCCTGGGCGGTGCCGACCGGGCCCTTGATGCCACGCAGCGGATACCGCTCGAGCAGTTCGTCCACCCGCTCGTAGGCCAGCAGGACCTCCTGCGCGGCCGAGGCGAACCGCTTGCCCAGGGTGGTGGCCTGGGCCGGGACGTTGTGCGACCGGCCGGCCATCACCACGTCGGTGAACTCCGCGGCGCGCCGGCCGAGCCGGTCGAGCACCGCCACCGTGCGGTCGCGGACGAGCGCGAGCGACCGGACGATCTGCCCCTGCTCCACGTTCTCGGTCAGGTCCCGGCTGGTCAGGCCCTTGTGCACCTGCTCGTGCCCGGCCAGCGCGTTGAACTCCTCGATCCGCGCCTTGACGTCGTGCCGGGTGACCCGCTCCCGGTCGGCGATGGCGGCGAGGTCGACGTTC
>NZ_JBMDXT010000012.1:0-2233 GCF_048594475.1 Nakamurella sp.
GGGGGGGGGCGGGGGGGCGCCCCCCCCCGCCGCTCCCCCCCCCGGGGGCGGCCGGCCCCCCCCCCCCCCCACGCCGTTCAGTCGGCCGTCCGGCCGGCCTTCCGCGTGGCGGCATTCGGCCGGCCGGCGAGCCGCCGCCGAATCCGGCCGCCGATGGCGGTCAGGCCGCCGGGGGCGAAGTAGACGACCAGCACGAACAGCAGGCCGAGCACGAACACCGGCTGGCTCAGCGGGATGCGCAGGAACGCGGGCAGGTCGGCGATGGTGGAGGACGTGGACAGCTCCTGCAGCCGGTTGTCCAGCAGCACGTAGACGATGCCGCCGAGCACCGCGCCCCAGCGGCTGCCGGCGCCGCCGAGGACCACCATGATCAGCAGCGAGAGGGTCAGCTCGGTCGAGAGCAGGTGCGGGTTGGCCCCCCCGATGATGATGAGCTGGACGAAACCGCCCAGGGTGCCGAGGAATCCGGCCACCACCACGGCGGTCAACTTGGTCCGGAAGGCCGACAGTCCCAGCACCTCGACGCGGTCCTCGTTCTCCCGCACCGCGGCCCAGGCGTGACCGGTGCGGGCGGCGGTCAGCCACCACACGACGACGACGCAGACGACCAGGAAGCTCAGCGCCAGCCAGTAGCGGTACGGCGCATTGACCACCCCGGACAGGATCGCCGGCAACGCCGACCGGTTCAGCGACAGGCCCTCCTCCCCGCCGGTCAACCCGCCCGGGTTGCGGGCCGCGGTGATCGCCACCGCCTGCGCGAACGCCAGCGTCACCATCGCGAAGGCGATCCCCTTGACCCGCAGCGCGATCGCGCCGATCACCAGCGGCAGCGCGACGGCGAAGGCCAGCACCACCAGCAGGGCCACGGGCAGCGACAGTCCCCACCGGCCCAGCGCGATGGCGGCCGAGTACGCCCCCGCGCCGACGAACAGCGCGTGCCCGAAGGACAGCAGCCCGGTCCGCCCGAACAGCACGTCGTAGCTCAGCGCGATCCCGGCCGTCACCAGGCACAGGGCCAGCAACTGCATCGACCCGGGGGAGTTCACCACCCCGGGCAGCACGCCGGGGATCGAGAACTGCATCCAGGGCAGAAAGATCAGCAGCACCAGGACGGCCAGCGGGATCAGCACGGGCAATCGGCCGATCACGCCGGCCCGCCGGGAGGGGGGCGCGCCGGTCGAGCGGATCGTGCGGTCGGTGAGCTTGCTCGCGAGATCGGTCATGCCGTCCTGCCCGTCAAGCCGGCCGGGCGGACGAGCAGCACCGCCGCGAGCAGCAGCACCACCGACACGTCACCGATGCCGGAACCCACGTAGTAATTGGCCATCTGCTGCACCAGCCCGACCAGCAGCGCGGCGATCGCGGTGCCGCCGATCGAGCCGAACCCGCCGATCACCACCACGATGAACGCGAAGATGAGCAGCGCCGTGCCCTGCCCGGGGGACACCGAGCCGAGATAGACCGAGCCGAGCACGCCGCCGAGCGCGGCCGCCGCCCCGCCCAGCGCGAAGACCAGGGTGAACGTGCGGCGCACGTCGATGCCCAGAGCCTGCACCATGGTGCGGTTCTCCACCCCGGCCCGGATGACCAGGCCGATCCGGGTGTACCGCAGCAGGGCCAGGAGCCCGACGAGCAGCACGCCGGCCGCCGCGATGAGCAGGAACCGGTCATTGGGGATCGCCGCCCCGCCGATGTCGGTGGTCGACCGGGTCCATTCCGGCCGCGGGAACGGCTGGGGGTCGGCGCCCCAGATGCCGGTGAACAGGGCGACCGCCATCAGGCCCAGACCCACCGTCACCAGCACCTGCTCGATGTGCCGCCGGTAGAGCGGCCGGATCAGGCAGAACTCGACCGCCGCACCGATGATCGCGCCGACGACCATGCCGATCAGGACGGCCAGCGGGAATGCCCAGCCACCCAACCCGGACAGCTGCCCGATCGCCACCCAGGACGCGTACGCGCCCGCGGTCAGGAATGCGCCGTGGGCGAAGTTCAGGACGTGCATCAGCCCGTAGATGAGCGAGAGTCCGGACGCGACCAGGA
Source organism: Nakamurella sp. (assembly GCF_048594475.1). Classification (NCBI taxonomy): domain Bacteria; kingdom Bacillati; phylum Actinomycetota; class Actinomycetes; order Nakamurellales; family Nakamurellaceae; genus Nakamurella; species Nakamurella sp. Next base: position 2,044 of record NZ_JBMDXT010000012.1, read on the forward strand.
AGTACAGCGCGCCCAGACCGACCCCGGTGACCAGGATCAGGATCAGCGTGCTCATGTCGCGGCACCTCCGGCCGGCCGGGTGGGTGCCGCGGCGGCCGGCGCCGCCCCCCCCCCCACCCGCGCGTCCACGCGGGCCTCGTCGGCCCGCAGGGCGGCCGCGGCGCCCGTGTGCACGCCCCGGCCGGGGTCG
>NZ_JBMDXT010000120.1:0-6184 GCF_048594475.1 Nakamurella sp.
GGTGCGCACCCTCGCGCAGCGGCGGTCGGTGGCTCGGCCCCGGGGCCGCCGGCGAGTCCGGGTACCGTGCGGTCCGGCGCGACCGGCAACGGCGGTAGTGCCGCGGGCGGAAGGGACGCGTCCCGGTCGGCCGGGACACCGGATGGCCGCTGCATCGACGGCGGATGGGCGGTGAGGTCCGCGTTCTCGGCACCGATCTCGCGGCCGGCCGCGGCGGTGACCCCGCCGAGTGCGACGAGCAGCCGGGTCGCCGGCATCGCGGCGGCCGCGCCGAGCGCACCGGCCGGGTCCATCGCCGAGACGTCGGGCGGATCGGCGACTGGTTTGTCGGCGATGGCGGCCCCGCCGCCACCCCCACCGCCGCTGGGCACCGGTGGGTCCGTCAGCTCGCCGCCGTCGCCCGCACCGGTCGTCGAGATCCCGGCCGCAGCGGCGACGGCCGCCGGATCGGCGGCGGCGCCGGCCGGATCGGCGGTCGGCTCGGTGGCGGGCTCGGTTTCGGTGGCCGGCTCGACGCGGTTGTCCGCGGGCCCGCCGCCGCTCGTCGCGCTGTCGACGGTCCCGTCGGTCGACCCGACCCTCTCGGGGCCGGTGGATTCCGGCGGCGCCGCCGGTTCGCCCGATGCGGACGCCCCGCCCGTCGACGACGACTCGGGGGCGGTGGCCTCGGATTCGGTGGCGGGCTCGGGTTCGGGCGCGCTCTCAGGCGCGGGCTCCGCCGAATCGTCCGCCGAACTGGTCGAGGCGTCCTCGGTCGGGCGTTGGTCGATCTCGGGGACCCTGCCGGCGTCCGCTTCGGCGTTGTCTACGGGCGCCGACAACGGCTCGGGGCCGGCGGTTTCCGTGCCGGGAATGTCTGCTTCGGTCACGTCCTCGATCTGCTCGCCCGTGGCCGCGCCACCACCCATTGTGTCGCCGTCGGCGGCGCCGTCCGCGAGCGCACTCCCGACAGGTGCACTGCCGGCGTCTGGGTCAGTTGTCTGCGGGTCGGCCGGTTCGGCGGGCGTGGCCGCGACCTCGGGTTCGATCCCGGCGCTGGTCGGCTCGCCGTCGGGAGCCACGGAGGGCCCGGATGCCGGACCGTCGGCCGCGGCGGTCCCGGGAAGTGGACCCGTCGCCGTCGGCGCCTCGCCCCCCATCGGCACCTCGGGTGCCGGTGCCTCGCCCGGTGCCGCTCCGGCCGGGCCGGCCGGCGTCGTGGCGCCGGTCGACGATGGCGGCTCCACGGGCGGAGTCTGGACGGCAGCCCGTGCCGGCGACTGCTCGTCGGCGACGGAATCGCCCCCGAGTTCGCCGCCGGCGCCCTCGGTCGCTGCCGGCGGTGCGGCCCCCGAGGTTCGGTCGGCCGGGGTGTCCGACCCCTCGCCGGGAGTCGGCTCGGCGGCGGGACCTATGATGTCGGCGGGAGTACCGCCTGCGGCGGGACTCTCGCCGACTCTCGATGCCCGAGCCACACGTGGGGTCTCGCCCACGGGCGGGGCCTGATCCGCATCGGGGTCGGTCGCGCCGGGTTTCTCGATGAAGTCGACCGTGGGGCCGTCGCCGTCCACCGGGTGACCGCCGTCCTCGGCCGGACGCTGCCCCTCCAGCTCGTGCAGCTGCGCGCCGACGTGCCCGCCGCTGCGGTCCGCCACGGCCGTGACCACGTCGTCACGCAGCCGCGGTTCGAGCCGCGCCAACACCGAGGCAAGCCGCCCACCGTGGTCGTCGGGATTGCGCTCGAACAGCCGGCTCACCAGGCGCACCAGCGCTTCGCCCGCCGACACCACGTCGGGCACCCGCGACTTGTCGGAACCCGCACGCACCGACGCCGCCCTCGCCCGCCGACCGAGCCTGCGGGCGCCGGCGAACCGGGGCCGGGGGAGTGGGCCGGATTCGCGCCTGTCGACGGGGTCGGGCCCGGTGGGGTCCGCCAGGACGACGGGTGGACCGTCGGCCGCCTCACTCGCCCGGGATGCGACCAGTCCGGCCCGCTCCGCCTCGGGTTCCTCCGACGACGATCCCGGCGCATGGTGCGAGATGCTGTGGAACAGTTCGTGCACCATCAGCATCCAGCCGGCCGGGGTTGACGGGTCGGGCGCGTCGGCGGCCAGGTAGACGTGCGGTCCGTGGGTGACCGCCTCGGCGTCCAGGGCCCCGGTGAGCTCGTCGGCAAACCAGTCGTGGTGCAGTCGGATTGTGGCGAGGTCGGCGCCGAAGTCCGCGAGCCGTGGGGGCAACGGCCGCCCGGCGTCCACCGGTGCCGGGAGGTCGGCCAGCTGGTCCAGCCGCTGTCGGGCGCCGCGGATCCGATCCGGGTCGGCGCCGGACCGGGCCGGTCGCGCCCGGTGGGAGACCGGGGCCCTCACGAGCTCAGCCATCGCCGCATCCGTCCCACTGGGATGGATTCAGCCGGGAGAACACCGCCGCGGCGACGAGCCGGCCGGCCGCGTCGGGACTTTCCTCGGCGTCGACCACGGGGTCCGCAACACCGCCCGGCGCGATGCCGGCCTCGACGAGCCGGCGCAGCTCGTCGAGGAACGCCGCGGCGAGGCGCTCCGCAGACCTCATCGATACGCCGTCGATCACCAGACGCTCAATGCGCAGGGTCACCCGGCGGCCGAGTCGCGGTGGGCCGCTCATGCCGACGTCCCCGTGGTCGACCCGGCAGCTCGGTCGACCCGATCGGGAAGCCGGAACCTGCACCGACGATTCGCTCGGCAGCCTCGAGCCCGCCCGCCCATCCTGCTCATCCGGGCCACCCGGCCAACTCGGAGGGTGTCGGCGAGCGCTCCAGCTTGGCGTATTCGCTGTGCGCGCCGCGCAACAGATCGGCCATGGTGACCGCGTCTCCCCGCTCCGCCGCGAGGAAAGCCGCGTGCACGGCGACGTTGCGGATGCTGCCGCCGGCCAGGGTGAGCTGGGCGAGCCGATCGGCGTCCAGCGCCGCGACCGGAACCCGTGGCCCGAACGCCGACTGCCACAGCCTGCGGCGTGCCGCCAGATCCGGAAAGGGGAACGCAATGATGAAGGCCAGGCGGCGAACGAAGGCCTGATCGATGTTGGACCGCAGGTTCGTGGTCAGCACCGCGAGCCCGCGGTAGCTCTCCATGCGCTGCAGCAGGTAGCTGATCTCGACGTTGGCGTACCGATCGTGACTGTCCTTGACCTGGCTGCGCTGCCCGAACAGGGCATCGGCCTCGTCGATCACCAGCACCGCGCCGCTGTGCTCGGCCGCGTCGAAGACCTTGCGCAGGTTCTTCTCCGTCTCCCCGATGTACTTGCTGATGACCTGGCTGAGATCGACCCGGTACAGGTCGATGTCCAGCTCGGCGGCGATCACCTCGGCAGCCAGCGACTTTCCGGTCCCGCTCGGACCGGTGAACAGCGCGGTGACGCCGGCGCCGCGTCGGGACCCGCCGGCGACCCGCCAGGTCTCGAACACGGTGGATCGGTGCCGGGCGTGACGCAGCAGGTCGCGCAGCGCAGCCAGCTCGCGGTCGGGGAGCACGAGGTCGTGCCACCGGGCGTCGGGGACGATCCGTTCGGCCAGTCCATCTAGGTCGGCGCGGGTCCGTATCCGGCAGGAGTGCCAGAGCTCGTCCGCCACCTCGGCCGGCGGCCGTTCGCGGACCGTTCCGGCGATCTCGCCGGCGACGGCCCGAAGGTGGTCGGCGGGCAGCCGGAATTGACCGGCGAGCCGCTCCACGTGTCCGTTCAGCCCGGCCGCGGCCGGACCGAGTGCGCGACGCCACACCGCCAGCTGCTCGGCCGGGTCCGCATCGAGCAGATCCAGCATCCGGGCGGAAGCCGGGAGACCGGCCACCGGGTCCGGGCCGGAGACGACGATCCGCGGCCCGGCCGAGGCCAACCGGTGCGCCAACCGCCGGGCGGCACCGAGCTGGCCGGGGTCGGCGTCGTCCAACGTCAGCACGAAAGGTGATCCGCCGAATCGGGTCTCCCGGGCGGCGCGGCGGACCAGCGCGGTCAGCTCGGCCACGTCGGCGGGCAGCGCGGTCGCGGCCAGCTGCCACACCCGGGACGACCCGATCCGGTCCGCTAGGGCTCGGACGAAGGCCTCGCGCGCGTCGGCCGGTCCGCGCAGCAGCAGGGGTCGGGCGTCCCCGGCCGTCCACTCCGCGGCCAACCGGTCGAGCTGCCTGGCCTGCCCGGCCGGCAGCAGCCCGGGGTCGGGCGTGAGCACCAACGCGAACTCGGCGAGCTGTTCGTCCCCGCTGTCCAGGCCGAGCAGGGCGAGCAGCACCCGCGGATCGACCCGCAGCCGGGCCAGGGTCAGGCCGCCCGCCCGCGGATCGGGGTGCAGCAGGGCCAGACCCCGCAGCGGCCGGTCGGGGGTGATCGCGTCCCAGTGCGGTTCCGGCAGGACCCGCAGGGCCAGGCCGAAACTCGCCCACGTCCAGGCCGGGTCGCCGAGCACCCGACCGCTGAGCCGGGCCAGCTCGTCGTCCAGCTCCACACCCGCCGCCAGGACGAGCACGTCCCGTTCGAACGGGGTCAGCCCGCACCGGCCCACCAGGCCGGCCAGACCGTCCCGGCCGGTCGGCGGCCGCGGCGGCGGAGCCGGTTCGTCGAGCTGACGGGCCAGCGCGGCGCGGACCGCGTGCAACCGGTCGGACAGTGTCACCTCGGCGGTCACGACAGGTCCACCGAGGGCTGGTCGTAGACCCCGCCGGTCGTCGTGAGCTCGGTCTCCGCGCCATCCACCCGAACCCTGACCAGGTAGCGCGCCCGATTGACCCCGGTCACCGCGAAGGCGATGGTGTCCGTCGTGTCGGCCGGGTCGTCCTGCCGGGATGGCGCGGAGAAGGTGTACGAGTGGGCCACCGTCCCGGCTGGTGCGCCGACCTCGTTGAGCAGCAGCGTGACCTCCTGCCGACGCGCGACCGGCGGCACCAGCTGTACCGTCAGCGTCGTCGACGCCGATGAGCCAGGGCCCGGCGGGGTGAAGGTAATGACGCGGGCACCGCCGCCGTCCACCGCGAAGGCCGGCCGCAGGCTGAACGGCACCGTGTTGGACTCCGGCCCGCCGCGTTCGTCGGACTCGAACAGGCTGGGCAACACCATCCGCACGGTGTTCAGGCCGGCCAGCAGAGCGGACGGGAGGGGGGCCACGACCCGACTGGGGGTGGACGACGGGGGGGTCGCGGGCACGCTCGCCCCGGTTCCGAACCGTGCAACGGCGCCCGGCGCCAGCAGGCCCGTACCGACCAGGGTGATTGTCGCCGTCGGACCCGCGGTGACGATCACCGGTTGGACGGCGCTGATCGTCGGATTGATCGACGTGCTGGTCGCCAGCCGGGCGCGGCTCACGGGTGGCCCGGGCGCGGACGCGGCGTCGGCCCCCCGCAGGAGCAGCACGTGCGCCTGGAACGCGATCGACGGGCGGTACTTCTCGCCGAAGACCTGCCAGAGCCGGGACAGGTCGTCGACCGTCATCGGTTCCATGGACAGCGAGACCAGCTCCTCCTGACTGTCCAGGCCAGCAGTCGCGAGCAGGGTCAGGTCGGGCGGGAGCGCACCACCGGAGAATGTTCCGGCGACCAGGTCCCGGCTCAGTACTCGGGTCTGATGCAGCACGAGAGCGCCCAGGCCCAACAGGATCTCACTGTCGAAATCTTTGGCACCGTAGGCGCTGAGCATGTAGCTCAGGTCCAGCGCGAGCGGTGGGTTGGTCAGCCGACGGCCCGAACCGTCGTGCGACGGGAACGCGGTGGTCGACCAACCGGCGTTGGGCCGAACCTGGTACATGAACAGGTTGAGCTGGGCCTTCTCGTTGGCGACGTCGATCCGATCCGGCGGAAGCGCGCTGACCGTGACCGAACCGCCGATCGACCCGGCCACGTTGGCTGCGGTGACCTCGTTCTGCAACAGTTGCCGCAGGACGGCGGTCGTCGCCGCGATGCCAAGGGAGGTGGTCATGGCGCCGTCTCCCGGCGACGGAGGTACTCGTCCAGTGTCAGCGCGGGGGTCGGGTCGGGCGACCGGCGGGCCGTCTGCGCCGGCCGGGCGGGGGCGGGTGCTCGAACCGTGATGTCGATGCGTCCGACCGTCACCTCGACCGCCGGCGCATCGGCCCGGTGCCGCGGGGCGAGCGACGGCGGCTCCGTCCGGGGGGCGTAACGCAGGCCACCGGTGATCGGGCCGAGCCGTCCGCGAGGCCGCGCCCGGTCCGAGGGCTCGACGT